>JAISDX010000045.1 GCA_031264465.1 Deltaproteobacteria bacterium
CAGGCCGCGCACGGTGGGGCCGAACAGCGCCACTACCGGCACATTCTGCGCCCAGGCCAAGTGCATTGGGCCGGAATCGTTTGTTACGTAGCAATCCAGCCGTTTGATGCAAGCCGCCAGCTCCGTGAGGGAAAGGGAGCCGCCCAAATTGAGCAGGCCGGGCCCCCGTCCGGCCTTGGAATCCAAGCGGATGAGGCGCTCCGCCTCCCCGGCCATGTCTTCCTCGCCCGGGCCGGCAAAGAGCGCCAGGCCGCAATTTTCCGCCAGCGCCCGCCGGCCCAGCTCCGCAAAATATTCCACCGGCCAGCGCTTGGTGGCCCAGACCGAGCCGGGGTGCAGCCCCAGCAGGCGGGCGACTCCGGCCCGGCGCAGGGGCGCAAGCAGCTCTTCCACCCGGCTTTCGGCTAGCTGCGGCAAAAATATGCTCGGCCGGAAAACTTGCGGGTCGCGGGCCGGCGGGCAGGGGCCGGCGGACTGTAGGTCCAGGGGCAAGAGCAATTGCAGCAGACGCTCCACTTCCTCCAGTTCCGTAAAGCGCCTGTCCGCGAGGTCGGTATAAAAAAAACGGTTATACCAGGGGCTGGAATAACCGATGCGACGCGGCGCGCCGGAAGACCTGGCCATAAACCCGCTGCGCGCGCTCCGGTGGGCGGAAATCCACAAATCGTACCCCCGCCCGCGCACTTCGCGCCCGAAAACGGACAGTTGCCTTGCCAGGGCCAGGGCGCCCCGGCCGCGCTTGTCGTATTCGTAAACCGCGCTCAGGGCCGGGTGCGAGTCGAACAGGGGCGCAAACCCCCGGCGGGTGTAAAAATGCAGTTCGGCCAGCGGCCAGGCGGCGTGCAGCGCCTGGATAAGCGGCAGGGTGAGCACGGCGTCGCCCAGGAAAGCGGTGTTCCAGACGGCGATTTTTTTGGGATAAAAATTAAGCATGGCCTCCGCCAAGCCGGGCGGCCAGGTAGTCGGCCGCGCCGTCCAAGTCCACGGCCAGGCAGTCGGGCATGGAGGCCGGTTCCGCCAGGAGTTTATCCGGCACGGACTTGCCAACGTCAAAGTAGCCGCCCTCCGGGAAGGCGCAAGGGTCCACGGGCAGCCCCAGTGCCAGGGCGCTCTTTTCGCCCTGGCCGCTGAGCACCAGGATGGCGGCGGCAAAACCGGCCCGCCTGGCAAAGCGGATGTCGTCCGGCTTGTCGCCGATCATCACGCTCTCTTCCGGCCTGAGGCTGTGGCGGGCGCGCAGTTCCTCCCACATGCCGGTGTCCGGCTTGCGGCAATGGCAACTCGGATCCGCCGGAGCATGAGGGCAAAAAGCGCAATCCGTGAGGGCAACGCCGGCCTCGGCCAGATCCGCGGCCATTTTCGCCTGGCAGGCTTCGTAGGCGGCCCGGCTGAAAAACCCGCGCCCGATGCCGGACTGGTTCGTCACCACGAACAGCTTGAGGCCGCCGGCCAGGCGGGAGATGCGCAACAGACCTGCCGCCGCCCCTGGCAGAAGTTCGACGCCGGCCGGGTCCGCCAGGTAATGGCGGTCGTATATTATGGTACCGTCCCGGTCGCAGAACAGATTTTTTGGAACCGGCTTCATGGCTGGCCTCCGGAGCTTTCCCGGCCCTGGCAAAACAAGCCTGCGGACCGTAATGGAGTTTACAGCCGTATTCCACAGGGGGGCGGCTTTGGCAAGTTATATCCTTGCAAAGCGCCCGGAAAGCGCGTATTTCAACAAGCACAAAGTAAAGAAAACCGCGAGGAACCATGCCCGGACCCGTGCATTATCACAACAAAAAACCCGGGCGCGGCCTGTACCTGATCGGGCTGGCGCTCTTGTTTGGCGGCATCGTCTACCTGGCCGTCAGCGGCCTTGCCGCAAACTCGGTCTACCACCTCCAGGTGGCGGAAGCGCTGGAACTCAAGCCGGAAAAGCCGGTGGCCGTCGCCATTGCGGGCGAAGTAGCCGGCGAGGGCATGCGGATTTTCAAAGGGATGGAAAATGGCTCCGGCGGGCCGGGCGTGCGCTTTCAGCTGCGGGACAACCTGGAGCCGGAAAAGAGCCTGTGGGCGGTTTTCCGGGGCGACATTCCCGAGCTGTTCGCGCCGGACGCCCCGGTAATTCTTGAAGGCGTTTACGCGGGGGCCGGGCAGGATTTTCACGTAACCAAACTGAACACGCTCTGCCCGACAAAATACGAAAAAAAACTGGAAGACGCCAATGACAAACGCCCTTCCGCCTGATTTCACATGTATATTATAGCCTATCTCATGCTGGTGGCGGCTTTTCTCTCCGCCATTTTTTGCGCCGCCGCCGCCGCCGTGCAAATCTGGCAGAAAGACGTTTCCATCCTGCCCTGGCTGGAGCGGGTCGGCTGCGGCATTGCCGCCCTCGTCAGCGCCGCCTCGCTGTTCCTGGTGTTCGCCTTCGTGGCCAACGACTACTCCCTGGACTACGTGGTCCGGTATTCAGACAACTACCAGCACTTTTTCTACCGCCTGACCGCATTTTGGGCCGGGCAGGAAGGTTCGCTCCTGTTCTGGGCCTGGGGCGTGGCCCTGTTTGGCGTGTTCTTTCTGCTTTCCCGCCCCTACTCCCGGCTGACGGCTGAAACCAAGCTCTGGTTCTGGTTGCTTTTTCTGGCTCAGATCGCTTTTTTCCTGCTGCTTTTGTCCGGCTGGAGCAACCCGTTCATCACCCTTGGCTCGCCGCCGCCGGACGGGGGCGGCCTTAACCCGCTCCTGCAACACCCGGGCATGATTTTCCACCCGCCCCTGCTCTTTTTGGGGTATGGCGGCTTTACCATTCCGGCCTGCCTGGCCCTGGCCCAAACCCTCAGCGGGCATGCAAACTCCGAGCCGGCCTGGTCCGAGAGCGCCCGCCCTTTTACGCTCTTTTCCTGGGCTCTGCTCAGCGCCGGCATCATTCTGGGAGCCTGGTGGGCTTACATGGAACTGGGCTGGGGCGGCTACTGGGCCTGGGACGCGGTGGAAAACGCCTCGCTCCTGCCCTGGCTGGTGGCCACGGCTTTTTTGCACACCTCTCTGGCCGAACGCCGGGGCGGCCAGTTCCGGCGCTGCAACGTGCTGTTGGCCTCCTTCACGGTGCTGGCCGCATTCATTGCCACCTACATCGTGCGCAGCGGCGCGCTGCAATCCATGCACGCCTATCCCGCCGGCAGCGTGGGCGGTCCGTTTCTGGCCTTCATTTTGATTTTCTTTCTGGTGGCGGTGCTGACCAGCGCCCTGAACGACATCAAGTCCAAGCAGCTTGAAGATCCCTTGAGCCGCGAGGGCGTGCTGGCCCTGGTGAGCGGGCTTTTGCTGATCCTGGCCGCCGTGGTTTTGCTGGCCACGGTCTGGCCGCTGCTCAGCCGGGTCTGGTCCGTGGCCGCGGAAGCCCTGAAGCCGGATTTTTACAACCGGGTATGTTTGCCGGTATTCGCCATCCTCTGCCTGATTTTGGCCTTCTGCCCCTGGCTGGGCTGGGGAACGCCCTCCCGAAACGGAGAAAATCGGAGCATTTTTACCAGCCGCCCGGCCGCGCTGCTGATCACCCTGATTTTTTTGCTGGGCGTGCCGTTGTTCTGGTTCGTCATGGAGGCCCCCGATCAGGCGACTCTGGCCGGCCAGGCCAATGCGGCCGGACTGGACCCGCCGCATAACCTGGCGCGGCAAATCGGCGCCCTGCTCGGCGGCCAGCCGCGCTATCCGCTGGCCCAACTTGGGGCCGCCGCCGCCCTGGCCGCCCTGATCAGCCTGCTCGCGCTCTGCCTGGCCCAGCCGCGCCTGCTCAGGCTGCGCGGGCGCCTGGCCGCGCACGGCGTGCACTGCGGCTTGCTGCTCATGGTCCTGGGCATCGCTTTTTCCGGCCCCTACCAGGCCGACCGGACCCTGACCCTGCGCCTCGGCCAGACGACCAGCCTGGGCGGCTACGAATTCACCCTGAATGACCTTTCCAAGGGCAACGCGTCCAACTACACTTTCTACGAGGCCGAACTGCTGCTGCTGCAAAACGGGCGCGACGCCGGAAGGCTCGCGCCGGAGCGGCGCAGCTACCCCAAGTACGGGCGCGATTTTGTGGAAAAGGACACCCGCTTCACCCTGGCCAGCGAAGCCGGGGCTTCGCTCCTGGCCGTGGACGAAGCGCGCGGCACAGCCAGGCTGCGCCTGCAGGTGACCCCCTTGATCAACTGGATTTGGCTGGGCGGCATCCTGCTGTGCCTGTTCCCGTTCCTGGGGCTGTTCCGGCAGCCGTCCCGCAGCGCCCCGGCCGGCCGGGACCGGTAACAGGCCGGCTATGGACGCTCTTCCTTTGCTCCGCCTCGGGCATGTCGCCAAGTTTTACGGTTCCCGCCCGATTTTCCGCAACGTCACCCTTGAACTCAAGGCGGGAGAAATCCTGCATTTGAGCGGGCCGAACGGTTCCGGCAAAAGCACCCTGCTGCGCGTCATCGCCGGGCTCAGCCGTCCCAGCGCGGGCGAACTGGAACTGCGCCTCAAAAGCGGCGCGCGCATCGGCTATCTGGCGCACCAGACCGCGCTTTACCCACAGTTGACGGCCAAGGAAAACCTGCTCTTCTGGAGCCGTTTCTATAAAGTTCAACCATCCGCTAAAAAAGGGCTGGAAGAGAGCTTGAACGACGCGCTCAGGCGGGTCGGCCTGGAAAAACTGGCCCAGGCGACATCCGGAACCTTATCGCGCGGCCAGGCCCAGCGCCTGAGCCTAGCCCGGCTGCTGCTGCTGGAGCCCGCCCTGCTCCTGCTGGACGAGCCGGACAGCGGCCTGGACGAAAAAGCCCGCGAACTTATGGAGCGGGAAATCGCGGCCGCCGCCGAACGCGGCGCCGGCGTCATCCGGGTCGGCCACGGCCGGGAAGGCGTGGCAAAGGCAAGGCGGGCCGAGCTCAGGCCGGGACAGGGACTGTATTTTTACGAGCCGGCGGCGGCGCCATGTTGAAGGGCGCTCTCATTTTATGCCGCAAGGATCTGGCCCTGCTGGCCGGGCGCGGCGGCGGCCTGGTCCAGGCCCTGCTCCTGGGGCTGCTGCTTATTTTCATTTTCAGCCTGACGCGCGGGCCGGGCGAAGCCGTCAGCCCCCAGGCGGCGGCCGCCATTTTCTGGATTTCCAGCCTGTTCTGCCAAGTGCTGCTTTTTACCGCCCTGTATGCGCTGGAGGAAAGCGACGGCCAGCGCCAGGCACTGCTGCTGGCCCCGCTGCCCGGGCAAAGCGTCTGGCTGGGCAAGGCCCTGGCCGGACTCACGCTTCTCGGCCTGGCTCAGCTTGTTTTTTTGCCGGCTTCGGTTATCTTTCTGGGCCAGGGCATGTCAGGCTCCATTCCGGGCGGCCTGGCGCTGATTTTACTGACGGACCTCGGCCTGGCGGCTCTTGGCTCCATGCTGGGCGCGTTGGCGCAAGGGGGTGCAAACCAGGCGGGACGCAACGGCCCGGCAGCCAGGGAGTCGCTCTTCAGCATCCTGGCTTTTCCGCTGCTCCTGCCCCTGCTCCTGGCCGGCATCCGCACCGGCGCGGCGCTGTTCGCCCCGGCGGCCGGGCTGGAGGATTACGGCGACTGGGTCAGGCTGATCCTGGCCTGTGATGCCGTGTTCAGCGGGGCCGGACTCCTGTTGTTCGGTTTTATATATGACTCGCGGGAATAACATGCGTGACGAACTTACAGCCATAAACGCCAACCGCGCGAAAAGCGCCCGGGCGGGAGCGGGCCTTGGCGCCCTCAACCTGGTCCTGCTGCTGGCGGGCGGCCTGGCCATGGCCGCAAGCCAGTGGGCCATATTTGTTCACGCCCCGGAAGAGCAGGTCATGGGCCTGACGCAAAAGCTGTTTTACCTGCATCTTCCCCTGGCCTGGTGGGGCCTGGTGAGCTTTCTCCTGGCCGGCCTGGCCGGCGCGTTCTACCTGGCCAAAAGAACCCCGGGCTGGGACGCCCTGGGCGCGGCCGCCCTGGAAACGGGACTGCTCCTGGCCGGGCTGGCCCTGTTCACCGGTTCCATCTGGGCGCGCACGGCCTGGAACACCTGGTGGACCTGGGACCCGCGCCTCAGCACCGCCCTGGTCATGTGCTTCATTTATGCCGGGGTGCTGGCGGTGCGCCGCCTGGACTTCAGCTTCGAGCGCCGGGCTTCCCTGTCCGCCGTTCTGAGTATCGTTGCCTTTGCGGACGTACCGCTGGTCTTTTTCTCGGCCCGGCTCTGGCCGCGCACCATTCACCCCTCCATAGTCGGAAATGGCGGCCTGGCCCCGGAAATGCTGGCCGTACTGCTTTTTTGCCTGGCTGGCCTGGGCGTTTTCTGGCTGGGCCTGGTCCTGCTGCGCTGCCGCCAGGCTTTGGCGGAGCAAAGGCTGGAGCGGCTGCAAATCTTGAACGGAGAAAATCATGAGTAAAATCGATTGGCTCTGGCTGGGCGGCGCGGCCGTCTGGCTTGGCTTCGGCGCTTATCTTGTCCTCCTGGCCCGCCGCCAGGCGTCTTTGGAGCGGCGTCTGGCCGGCCTGGAAACATCGGTGCGTTCCGGCAACGACTTGCCGGCCGAAGAGAGCTGAGTATGGCCGGCCCAAACCGCTTGCCGCTCCTTCAACTGTCCAGGCGCCTGGCTCTGGCGCTGATTCTTGCCGCCCTGGCGCTGATGTTCCTGGCTTCTTTCGCCTACCGCCTCAGCCACCCCTCGCTGGTCAAGCTGGAAAACCGGCCGGAGGAAAGCGGGGCCGGCGAACAGGCCGGCGGCGGCATGAGCGGCCCCTCGGCCGACTCCATGCGCCATATCGCCGAACTTATGACCCGGCTTTCGTCCGAACCGGAATCTTACGACCTGCGCCTTGAGCTGGCCGAGCACTTCATGGACGGGGCCGACTGGAAAAGCGCCGCGGCCATGCTGAACAAGGCGGCCGAACTGCGTCCGCTGGCGGTTCAGCCCCGTATTTACCTGGGCTATTGCCTGTTCAACCTGGAGGATTACCGGGGCGCGGCCGGGCACTACGAGCAGGCCCTGGCCCTTGAGTACGACGCCACGGCCAAAGTGAACCTGGCTTACATCTACAAAAATTTTCTGAACATGGAAGCGGTGGCCGCAAAGCTCTTTGACGAAGTGATCGCCGACCCGTCCACTGCCGAAGATCTGCGGCGGGTCGCTCGCGACCTTGGCGCAGGTCAGGACTGAAGCTTAAACGGCTCTTCGCCAGCTCTGCAAAGGAAGCGACGTTTTGGAAAACTCCCCTTGACAGGAGCAATGCCGCTTGCTTATTATTACAAATTAAGCAAATTTTTGTCAGCCGCCCGGCTCCGCTCCCAAAAATCGCGCCCGGCGGCAACAGCCTATTTTTAATAACCATGAATATATACAGGAGCGACGGGCATGAACATTGAGAGAGCCTTAACTTTTGACGACGTATTGCTTCAGCCCGGGTACTCCGAGCACACGCCGGATCAGGTTTCAGTTTCCTCGCAGCTCACCAATTCCATTTCTCTGAATATTCCCCTTATTTCCGCGGCCATGGACACCGTTACCGAGTCGGACATGGCCATTTCCATGGCCCGCAACGGCGGGGTCGGCGTTGTGCACAAGAACATGAGCACCGAACGCCAGCGTCTGGAAATCGAAAAAGTCAAAAAATCCGAAAGCGGCATGATTACCGACCCGATCACGGTGCGCCCGCAGGACAGCGTGGCTAAGGCCCTGGAACTGATGCACGAGTTCCGCGTTTCCGGCCTGCCGGTGGTGCGCGGCGAAAAGCTGTCCGGCATCCTCACCAACCGAGACGTGCGTTTCGTCAAAGACCTGGAAACCACCCGGGTCAAGGAAGTGATGACCAGCCGCCACCTGGTGACCGTGCCCGTGGGCACCACCCTGGAAGAGGCCAAGGAACTTCTGCACGCCAACCGCATCGAAAAACTTCTGGTGGTGGACAGCGCCAGGCGCCTGCGCGGGCTGATTACCATGAAAGACATCGAAAAGGTCCGCAAATATCCCAATTCCTGCAAAGACGACCAGGGACGCCTGCGCGTGGGCGCGGCCATCGGCGTGGGCGCCGACTGTCTGCCCCGGGCCGAAGCCATGCTGGCCGCCGGGGCGGACTTCCTGGTGCTGGATTCGGCGCACGGGCATTCCCTGAACGTGCTCAACGCCGCGCGCGCCGTGAAGAGCGCCTTCCCGTACTGCCAACTCGTCGTCGGCAACGTGGCCACTTACGAAGGGGCCAAGGCCGTATTTGAAGCCGGGGCCGATACCGTCAAGGTGGGCATCGGGCCCGGTTCCATCTGCACCACCCGCGTGGTGGCCGGCGTGGGCGTGCCCCAGGTTGCCGCCATCATGGAAGCGGCCCGCGCCGCCAGGGAAGCTGACCGTTGCATCATTGCCGACGGGGGCATCAAGTACTCCGGCGACATCGTGAAAGCGCTGGCCGTGGGCGCGCACACCGTCATGATCGGCAGCCTTTTCGCCGGCAGCGAGGAAAGCCCCGGCGAAACCATTCTCTATCAGGGCCGCACCTACAAGATTTACCGCGGCATGGGCTCCATCGACGCCATGCGCGAAGGCAGTTCCGACCGCTACTTCCAGGAAAAGAGCAAAAAATTCGTGCCCGAAGGCATTGTCGGGCGCGTGCCCTACAAGGGCCCGGTGGCCGACAGCCTCTACCAGATGGTGGGCGGCCTGCGCGCCGGCCTGGGTTACGTTGGCGCCGCCAGCCTGGCGGAGCTGCGCGCCAAGGCCAGGATGGTGGAAATTTCCTCGGCCGGCCTGCGCGAAAGCCACGTGCACGACGTGATCATCACCAAAGAAGCCCCCAACTATCAGGTAGAAAAGAAAGACTAGCGCGTTTCAAGCGTGAAATGCGCTGAACGGCCGTGTTCATACTTGGCCCGGAGTTAAACTGAGTAGCAATGTTCGGCATAAGTTCCTTCGAGTTTCTGGTCATCCTGCTGGTGGCGCTGCTGGTGGTGGGCCCGGACAAAATGCCCGGGATCATCCGGCGTTTCACCAGGCTTGTCTCTGAGTTCCGCCGGATGAAGACGGATTTTCACCGCACCGTCAACCTGGAACTGGCCAACCTGGAACTGGCGGAACAAGCTCCGAAAAAGCAGCCCGTGGCGGAAGCGGCGCCGATCGAGCAGATCGAGCCGATCGGGACGGACGAGCCGGCCGAACCTGTTGCCGGACAACCCGCCCGGCCCCCGCTGGCGGCGGAAATACCCGCCCCGGACGCCGCGCCCGAGCCCGCGGTTATCAGCGTGGCGCAGCCGGACAAACCGGCTCCCGCGGATCTGGACAAACCTTTATGAGCAACCCCGACACCCCCACCGCCGCCGCTGACAAGAGCCAGCCTTCCGCCCCGCCGGCGGCGGAGGAAAGCCTGGGCTTTCTGGATCACTTCCGGGAGTTGCGCGCGCGCCTGGTAAAAATCTGCATCGCCGTCGGCCTGGGCTTCGGCCTGTGCTGGATCTTTAAAAGCCACCTGGTGGACGCATTGTTCCAACCGCTCCTGAACGCGCTCGCCGCCACCGGGCAGCCCGCCAATATCGTGGCTTTGGGCGTGCCGGAAAAATTTATCACCTATATGAAAATCGCCCTCATGGGCGGCATTTTCGTGAGCAGTCCTGTCATTTTTTACCAAATCTGGGCCTTTGTGGCGCCGGGGCTGTACGACGAGGAAAAAACCTGCATCATCCCGGTGGCCCTGGCTTCGGCCGTGTTTTTCGTCCTGGGGGCGCTGTTTTGCTATTGCGTGCTCTTCCCCAACGCCCTGCCCTTCCTGCTTGGCTTTGGCGAGGAATACATGCGGGATACGCCGCGCCTGTCCGAGTATTTTGCCTTCGCCCTGCAACTGCTGCTGGCCTTCGGGCTCATTTTCGAACTGCCGCTTTTCGTCTTTTTCCTGGCCCGTCTCGGCCTCGTCAGCGCGGCCTCGTTGCGCCGCTTCCGCCGCTATTATATTGTCGGCGCCTTTATCGCGGCCGCCGTGCTTACCCCGCCGGACGTCATGTCGCAGTTGATCATGGCCGCGCCCATGCTGCTCCTGTACGAGTTCGGCATTTTTATCGCCGTGTTGTTCGGACGGAAGCCCGGTAAAAAAACTGAAGAGAAAACCGAAAGCCCAAAGCCGGTTCATAAATAGAAAAGACCTTTCTGAACCGGCTTTTGCTGAAAAAATATGCACAAATAGATTGCCCGGCACGGGCGGAGCAGGCATAATAGGGTCGCTATGGACACTCGCGGCGCCAAAATAGAAAGAACCACCAGCGAAACGGACGTCACCCTGTTCCTGAACCTGGACGGCGGCGGCAAAACCGATATTAAAACCGGTTTCGGCATGGCGGATCACCTGCTTACCTTGCTGGCCGTCTGGGGCGGTTTCGATCTGGAAATCCACTGCCGGGGCGACCTGCATGTCGACGCCCACCACACCGTGGAAGACGTGGCCCTGTGCCTGGGCCGGGCCGTGCTGGGCGCGCTGGGCGACCGCAAGGGCATTGCCCGCGCCGCGAGCGCCCGCGTGCCCATGGACGAAGCTCTGGCCGAAGTCTGCGTGGACCTTTCCGGGCGCGCCTACTTGGTGTTTCGCGGCGCGGAGCTTCTCCCACCGGTCATTGCCGGGGAAGAGAACGACCTGTGGCGCGAATTTTTCAAATCCCTGGCCGCCGGTGCGGCCATGAACCTGCATGTCTCCCTGCTCTACGGGCAAAACGGGCACCATTTGCTCGAATCCGCCTGCAAGGGGCTGGGGCTGGCGCTCAGGCAGGCGGTAACGGTTAATCGTTCAACCCTGTTAAGCTCGAAAGGAAAACTCGATTGAAAATCCGTAATATTACCCTCAGCCTCGCGCTCATGACTTGCGCCCTGCTGGCCCTGGCGCTCGGGTTGAGCGGCTGCGCCAAGCAAAAGCCCGCTTTCGCGCCTTCCTCCTCCGTGAGCATCGGTATCGGCGGTTTTTACCAGCCGCAGAACACCAGGCAGCTCCTGGCCGGCTACATGCCGGAAGAAATCGAACAAGTGGATCAGAAAATCTTCCCGCAGTTGGACCACGACTTTGAAGCCATGCTGCGCGAGCACACGGACCGCGAGTATGTCGGCTCCGAAGTCTCGTACCAGTGCATGCTGAAACACCGCCAGATGGATTACGTCTCGGCTTTCGCCTTCTGGATGGACGTGGGCAAATGCATGAACGTCGACCTCATCCTGGTGCCGCAGGTGCAGGCTTGGCGCGAGCGCGAGGGCGGCGACTTGGGCGTGGAAGTACCGGCGGCCGTCACCATGGATTTCTTCCTGCTGGACGTGAACAACCAGGCGCTTATAGCCCGTTCGCGCTATGACGAAGCCCAGGCGGCCCTGGCCTCCAACCTGCTGAACGTCGGCAAGTTTTTCAGCCGGGGCGGCAAGTGGGTGACGGCGCACGAACTGGCTCAGGAAGGCATGATCAAGGCCATTAAAGAGATCGGGCTCTAATCTGAAAGCGCACGGACATGATTATTTTCCCGGCTGTTGACATCAAGGACGGCCAGTGCGTGCGCCTCAAGCAGGGCTTGGCCCGCGAAAGCACCGTTTTCGCGGACGACCCGCTGGAAATGGCCCGGCATTGGCAGGACCAGGGCGCTGCCTGGCTGCACATCATCGACCTGGACGGAGCTTTTGACGGCCGGCCGGTAAATCTTGAACTGATCAAAAATATCTGCTCGCAGTTAAACCTGTCGGTGCAGGTGGGCGGCGGCATCCGCGATGCCGCAACCGCCCGCCGCTACCTGGAAGCCGGGGTGAGCCGGGTGATCATCGGCACCATGGCCCTGCGGCAGCCGGACCTTTACGCGGAAATTTGCGCCGCTTTCCCCGGCCGGGTGGGCGTTTCGCTGGACGCCAGGGACGGCAGGCTCAAAACCCGGGGCTGGGTGGAAGATTCCGGCCTGACGGTGCGGGAGGTTTTGCCCCGCCTGCTGGCCCAGGGCACGGCCTTTATCATTTACACCGACATCGAGCGCGACGGCATGCAAAGCGGCGTGAATCTTGAAGCCGTGACCTGGCTGGCCCGGAATGCCGGCGTGCCGGTTATCGCGGCCGGCGGCGTCACCGCCCTGGCCGACGTGCGCGCCCTTTATCCCCTGAGCCTGCACTGGCGGCTGGAAGGCCTGATCACCGGCCGGGCCATTTACGAAGGCACGCTCAAGCTGCGCGAAGCCCTGGCCTGGGTGGAAGCGCAAAAGAAAATGGGCAGCCCGAGTGTTTACGGCTGAGAAAGGCCGGGGCCTGGCGCTCAATCCGCCCACAAATCGCGGCCGAGCACGTTGCGCACGTCGTGTTCCAGCCGGGCGAACTCCTCGTCCGTCAGCGCCCGGCCGGCGCTCATAATGCGCAAAAATACCGGTTCGCCGTTTTTCACGAACGACACCCGCTCAAGGCCCCTGGGGTTCATCACCAGCCCCAGGCGCTGGTAAAAGGCGATGCGCCGCTCCCCGCCGTCGGCCGGGTTGGGGTCCACCTCCAGCACCAGGCGTTTGCCGGGGTAGCGGGCCATGAGCGCGCGCATGGCCAGGCCGCCCAGCCCCCGGCCGCGCAGCGCCGGATCGACGGCAAAGTGTTCCAGGTAAAAATAGTCGTCGAACAGGTAACAGGAGGCGAAGAGCAGGACGCGCCCCTTTTCCCGCATGACTTCCAGGCGGTAACCGGGCAGGGCGAAAGCCAGGGCCTGCTGGCGGGCGTCGCGCCGGTCGCCGCTTTTGAAGGCCGCCGCATACAACTGTTGGAAAGCGTCGTAATACGGTTCGGCCGGGCCGGTGATTCTGATAAAATCCGACAAGGTTTCCCTCTTGCTCGTTTGCCCGCAACTTTACAATAAAGGCAAGCCGGCCGTCAATAAAGCGTTGCCGGCCGGGCCGATTTTTGTTATATATTACAGGTTAAATGCCTACAAAATTCAACTTCACACTGGAGCAGCCAAATGGCTAAAAAGCCTAGCACTTCCCCGGAAGACGCCCGCCAGGAAGCATTACAGACCGCCCTGACCACCATTGAGCGCAAGTACGGGCAGGGCTCGGTCATGCGCCTGTCCGACGACGCCCACGTGCATATCGCGGTTATCCCCACCGGTTCCATCGGCCTGGACCTGGCCTTGGGCGTGGGCGGCCTGCCGCGCGGCCGGGTTACGGAAATCTACGGCCCGGAATCTTCGGGCAAAACCACCCTGGCCCTGCACGTCATCGCCGAAGCGCAAAAGCTCGGCGGCGTCTGCGCCTTTGTGGACGCCGAGCACGCCCTGGACGTCAACTATGCCCGACGCCTGGGCGTCAAGACCGAGGACTTGCTGATTTCCCAGCCCGACTACGGCGAGCAGGCTCTGGACATTGCCGACATGCTCGTCCGCTCCGCCGCCGTGGACTTGGTGGTGGTGGACTCCGTGGCCGCCCTGATTCCCCAGTCCGAACTGGAAGGCAGCATGGGCGAAATGCAGGTGGGCGGCCAGGCCAGGCTGATGTCGCACGCGCTGCGCAAGCTTACCGGCACCATTCACAAGTCGCGCACCGCGGTGATTTTCATCAACCAGATCCGCATGAAAATCGGCATGATGGGCTACGGCAGCCCCGAAACCACCAGCGGCGGCAACGCTCTCAAGTTCTACGCCTCGGTGCGCATGGATATTCGCAAAATCCAATCCCTCAAAGACAAGGAAGAAGTGTTCGGCAACCGGGTGCGGGTAAAAATAGTTAAAAACAAGGTCGCTCCGCCCTTCCGCGAGGCCCAGTTCGACATTCTTTACGGCACGGGCATTTCCCGCACCGGCGAAGTCCTCGACATGGGCATCGAAGCCGGCGTGGTGGACAAGAGCGGTTCCTGGTTCGCCTATAACGGCGAGCGCTTGGGCCAGGGCAAGGAAAACGTCCGGGCCATGCTTGATGAAAACGCCGAGCTGCGCCAGTCGGTTGAAGACGCCCTGATGGCCCATTTGGGCCTGCACCCGGAAATTGCCGCCCCGGTCGGCGGACCAGACGCAGAACCGTATGAGATGGACGACTAACACTGTGAGGACACCATGCTGACCACCAAAGAAATTCGACGCCGCTTCCTGGCTTACTTTCAAGAAAACGGCCATGAAGCCGTCCGTTCGTCTTCCCTGGTGCCCCGGGAAGATCCCAGCCTGCTCTTTACCAGCGCGGGCATGGTGCAATTCAAAAAAATCTTTCAGGGGCTGGAAAAGCGCGCCTACAACCGCGCCGTAACCGACCAGAAGTGCCTGCGCGTGGGCGGCAAGCACAACGACCTGGAAAACGTCGGCCGTACCGCCCGCCACCACACCTTCTTTGAAATGCTCGGCAACTTCTCCTTTGGCGACTACTTCAAGGACGACGCCATCAAATTCGCCTGGCACTTCGTAACCGGGGAACTGGGCCTGCCCGCCGACAAGCTCTACGTCACCGTCTACCAGGACGACGACGAGGCCATCGAGCTCTGGCTCAAGAATTCCAGCGTGCCGCGCGAGCGCATTTTGCGCATGGACGAAAAGGACAATTTCTGGAGTATGGGCGACACCGGCCCCTGCGGCCCCTGTTCGGAAATCCTCATCGACCAGGGCGAGCAGATGAGCTGCGGTCCCAACTGCGGCATCGGCCGCTGCGAGTGCGACCGCTTTCTGGAAATCTGGAACCTGGTCTTCATGCAGTACAACCAGCTTGAGCCCGGCAAGCGCGAGCCCCTGCCCCGGCCCAGCATCGACACCGGCATGGGAATAGAGCGCGCCGCCGCCGTCTGCCAGGGCGTCTTCTCCAACTACGATACCGATCTGTTCCGCGCGCTCATCGACCACGCGGCCGGGCTGGCAGGCGTGTCCTACAGCCGCAGCAGGCCGGACACCAACGACGTGGATACCGCCCTGCGCGTCATTGCCGACCACAGCCGGGCCATGGCCTTCATGATCGCCGACGGCATCATGCCTTCCAACGAAGGGCGCGGCTACATCCTGCGTCGCCTTATCCGCCGCGCCTATCGTTTCGGCCGCTCCATCGGCATGCCGGACGCCTTTCTGCATCTCACCGCCGCCAAGGTGGTCGAGTGCATGGGCGAGGACTTTCCCGAACTCGTCGAAGCGCAGAGCTTCATGTCCCGCATGATCAAGGAGGAAGAGACCCGCTTTGAAAAAACCCTGGAAAACGGCCTGGCCTTGCTGGAAGAAGAACTGCAGCGCCTGAAGGCCGCCGGCGGCACGCTCATCCCCGGCGCCGTGGCTTTCAGGCTGTACGACACCTTCGGCTTCCCCCTGGACATCATCAACGACGTTTCCGAAAAGCGCGGCTTCCGCATTGACGAAGCCGGCTTCAACTCCCGCATGGACGAACAGCGCGCCCGCTCCAAGGCCAACTGGAAAGGCTCGGGCGAAGAAGACCCGGCCCGGCGCTTCGCCATGCTGCTGGAAGAAGGCCTGCGCTCCGCTTTTGTGGGCTACGCCGCCGGCAAGGCCGCCAGCCGCGTCACCGCCCTGCTGGACGAACAGGGCGCGCGCGTGGGTGAACTGGCCCAGGGCGCGACCGGCTGGCTGGCCTGCGGGCAGACGCCGTTTTACGGCGCTTCCGGCGGCCAGTGCGGCGACACCGGCAGCATCGCCACGGCTCTGGGCCGGGCGGAAGTGCTGGATACGGTAAAAGCTTCGCCCGGCTTGACCATGCACCAGGTCAAAATCGTTTCCGGCAGCCTCCATCTGGACGAGGAAGCCGAACTGGAAATCACGCACGAGCGCCGTCTGGCCACCGCCCGCAACCATACCTGCACCCACCTGCTGCACGCCGCCCTGCGCGCCGTGCTGGGCGAGCACGCGCGCCAGGCCGGCTCGCTGGTCGAGCCGGAGCGGCTGCGCTTTGACTTCTCGCACTTGGCCGCCCTGACCGGGGAAGAAATCCGGGCCGTGGAAGATCACGTCAACCGCGCCATCATGGCCGACCGCCCCGTGACCGCGCGCGAGGGCGGCTACGACGCGGCCGTGGCCGCCGGGGCCATGGCCCTGTTCGGCGAAAAATACGGCGAGGTGGTCCGTAGCGTAACCATCGAAAATGAAAGCTTTGAATTGTGCGGCGGCACCCACCTGGAGCGCACCGGCCAGGCCGGCTTCTTCACGATCCTTTCCGAGTTCGGCATTGCCGCCGGCACCCGGCGCATCGAGGCCGCCACCGGCTGGAACGCCCTGGCCCTCTACCGCGCCCAGCGCGAGGAAAACCGCGCCGTGGCCGGGCTGCTCAAAGCCCAGGGCGGCGACCTGCCGGGCAAGGTCGA
>JAISDX010000040.1 GCA_031264465.1 Deltaproteobacteria bacterium
TGCCGCACGCCGGCTATATCTTTTCCGGCGCCGTGGCCGGGCTTACCCTGGGCCAGATTGAGCCGCCGCAAAAAATAATCCTGCTCGGCCCCAACCATACGGGGCACACCGGACGCGGCGCCCTTTCCGTGTGGCCCTCCGGCGCTTGGCGCACCCCCTTGGGCGACGTGCCGGTGGACGAAAGCCTGGCCGCCGAACTCGTCAATACCGGCCAGGGGCGGCTGTTCCGCACGGACACGCGGCCGCACCTGACCGACCACGCCCTGGAAGTGATGCTGCCCCTGTTGCAGGTTTACAGCCCGGACATTTCCATCGTGCCGGTCACCGTAAGCGAATACAACCTGGAAAATTTGCGCCTGGCCGGGAAAGCCCTGGCCGATATCGCCGCCCGGCGGCGGGCGGCCGGCGAGAACCTCTGCCTTCTGGCCAGCTCCGACATGAACCATTTTCTCCCCCATACGGAAAACATGCGCAAAGATGCCCCGGCCCTGGACCGCCTGCGCGAGTTCGACCCGGAAGGGCTGTTCCGCGTCGTGTCGGAAAACGGCATCAGCATGTGCGGCTTTGCGGCCGTCACCCTGATGCTCTTCGCCTGCCGGGAAATGGGGGGCAAAGAAGGCCGCGTCACGGCTCACACCAGTTCCGGCGTGACCGGCCGGCCCTACGGGGCGGACATGCGGCGCGTGGTAGGTTACGCCGGGGCCATTATCCCGGCTCCCTGAACGTTTTAACCAGCCTGAAAGGACGGAACCAATGGAAGGCACCAAAAACCCGACAAATCGGCGGGCCACCCTGCGCCTGCTGGCCGTCGGCGGGATAGGCGCGGTCACCGCGCCGCTGCTGGCCGCCCCGGCCTTCTCCCCAAGTCTGGCCTGGGCCAAAGGCTCCAGTGAAAAAAGCGGCCGCGACGCCCTGGCCGTCATGCACAGTCGGCGCAGCCACCGCAGCTATACCGGAGCGGCCATACCGGACGAAGACCTGGACCGCATTCTGGCCGCGGCCATGCAAGCGCCCAGCGCGCACGACAGCCGCCCCTGGGAGTTCGTGATTCTGCGCAACCGGGAAACCGTCCGCCGCATCGTCACGCTCATTCCCTCGCTCATCTATATTGAAAAAGCCGCCGCTCTGATCCTCAACTGCATGAACCCCCGGGCCGACGCGACGGAATCGCCGGAAATCAACCTCATGTCCATGTCCTGCTGCGCCCACACCGAGCTCCTGGCGGCCGAGGCCCTGGGCTACGGCGCGGTCTGGATCGGCCTTATGCACGAAGGCGACCGGGCGGGCATATTCAAGCGCTTGCTGGGGCTGCCGGAGAAGTGCCAGGCCTTCAACATGGTGGCCGTGGGCGTGCCTTCCATGCAAATTCCCAAGGAAGACCGCTTTGACCCCAAGCGCATACACCTTGATAAATGGAGCGGTTGAAAAATCAGATCGGACGCTCCAGCGGCTCCCCCTGTTCCCGTAGACCGGGCCGGGCTTCCAGGTACTGTTCGCAGCCCTGGCCGCAGGCCCTCCAGAGTTCGCGCAGGCCGTCCAGAAATTCCGGCAGGTAAACTTCCTCGCCGCGCCCGGTCGCGAGCTTGGCGTCCACCCGGGCCTTGCTTTCAGCCAGCGCGGCCCGTACCGGCTCATATTCCTCGCGTTCCACCACCTTGACCCGGTAGTCTTTGGAAACGTCGGCCACCCGGTAGCGCAACGGCACATTCCAGTTGCGGATGCACATGGCGAACAGGTAGTTGTTCAGGCGAAACAGCCCGGTACCGCCGCTCCCGTCCACGAACAGCTCCCTGAACATGCGCGCGCGGTCGAGGTTGCGCGCGGTGTAGGTGGCGGCAATGTCCTCCCGCCCGGTATCCTGGAAAAACTCGCGCCCCAGGTAGTAATATTGCGGCAGGCCGGCCGCGCGCATGCGCACCCCGTAATCGCCGTCCTCGGCGCCGTACAGGCCGTAATCCTCGCTCCAACGGCCCAGGATGGCGGTAACTTCCCGGGGGATGAACATGGCCTGCCCGGCCAGGGTGCCGGTGCACACGCCCAGACGGCCGAGCGGCGTTTCAAGGCCGCCGGGCTTGGCGCAAAATTCCTCGTCGCTCTGGGCGCCGCCCAGAGTGGAAATGGGCTTGCCGTGCGCCCAAATTTCAAACAGGGTGTCCGGCCAGTCCGGGCGCAGCGGCAGCATGTCGTTGTCCAGCTTCATGTAGACCGGCGTTTCCACCATTTGCCAGCCCAGGTTGGCGGCGCAGGAAATGCCCAGGTTCCCGGGCAGCAGAAACAGGTGGTCGATGATGCCGGTTTTTCTGAATTCGACCAGCTTCGCGCGCAAGTCGCGGTCGCTCCCGTTGTCCACCACGGTGACGCAAAAAGACACGCGCCGTTCCCGCCGGCGGCGGTCCTGGTTGCGCAGGGCCAGGAGCACGCGCTGAGTGCTTTGCAGCCGGTTGAACACCGGCATGGTTATGTTCAAAATCGGGGCGTCGGGCATGTTACACGCGGCCTGCGCTAAAAGTAGTCGGAAAAGTACGGCTGCTGGCTGGGTATGATGTTCTCCAGAAGAATCAGGGTGTCCCGGTCGGTTTTCAGGCGTTCCAGGTCGTAAAAGTACGAGGCCCGGCGGTAGTTCATGAGCATGGAGGTGAGCGTTCCGATATCCAGGCGCACCGGCCGGCCGGCCGGCTCGCGGCCGACGATGTTTTCGCCGTCGCGCATGCCGGTGACGCTGAAGATGCCGTTGTTCCAGTCCGCCAGGGGATCGCTCACGATAAAATGGAAAGGCAGGTAAAAATCGATAAAGGGAAAATTTTTTAAAAAGGCCGGCAAATCTACGATTCTGGCCATGAAGTACGGCTCAATAGTCTCGACTATCTGGCTGTCTTCCATGTAGAAGGCGATGGGCTCGTTTTTGTAGACGTGGCCGCGCACTTCGTCGATCATGGAAAAATGGGCGTTGACGAAGTTCCACAGCCCGTGCCGGGTTTCCTGGTCCAGGTAGATCATTTCCTTGATGTGGAAAATATCGTCCTCAATCCAGTACATGATGTAGCCGGCCGGTTCGTGCGGGTCCTTATAGTAAACCGCGGCCGTGCGCTCGTCTTCGTTTTCCCAGCGCCAGTATTCTTCCCAATCCAGCTTGTTGCGGATGAGCGCGCCGTGCGTCTGCCGGGCGAAACGGTCGTAAGTTTCAATCACGTCCGGGTGCTCCACGCTCATGCGTTCCACAAAGCCGGGCACTTCCACCGGTTTGGGAATCTGGCTGTCCTTGATGGTGAAGGTCAGGTGGTCCGACATGATTTCCCAGCCCTTGCGCCGGTAGTAAGGGATGGAATACGGATAAAGGTAGGAAACCCACTGTTCCTGCTCGCGCATTTTTACCAGCGCCTTGCGGATCAGCGAGTTCATCAGCCCCATGCCGGCATATTCCGGATAAGTGCCGACGCCGGTAAGCCCGCCCATGTTGAACACCCGGCCATGGATATTGGCTTCGCACGGGTAGGTGCACACTTGGGAAACCAGGTTCGGCCCGTCAAACCAGCCGAACACATTGGCCCGCTCCAGCATCGGCTTCTTTGATCGGACCAGTTCGCCGTCTTCGTAGCCGCTTTTTTGCAATTCCTCGTCCGTTACCTGAAATACGTAACGCTGCAACCGCACAAACTGGTCAAGGTGCTCCAGTCCCACTGACTTGAGTACCAGCCTGTCCTTGATTTTGTGGTTTATCATAAACCCTCGGCTCAATAGCCAGAGCCGTATATTAAATTAATAACAGGAACGCCGGTCGGGCCGCTCCCTCGGCCCATTCCCCGGCCACACGGCCGGCGCGTTCAGTTCAGGCTCATAACCCGCAACGCGGTTTCCCGCAACAGGGTATTACACCAAGGAAGCGCTATTTCTTATTCGGAACAAATATGACCGGCCCCGGATATTCGCACAAAACGCTATCTGAGGTCAGAAGCGATATCCCCTCAGCCTTGGCCTGCGCCAGAAGTATCCTGTCAAAGGGATCTTTGTGGATCTGAGGCAGATCATTGACCGCCAAAGCATGCCGGCTGGTGATGGGCAATTCCTGATACAGGTTGTCCAGGAGCCCGCGCCGGAGCACTTCAGGATCGATCTTGAAATCGCTCCTGCCAAGGCTTTTCTTGATGCATATTTCCCAAATACTGGCCGGGCTGAAGTACAGTGTGTTGCCGCCGTCAAGCACCATTTCCTCGGCCTCTTTCGGAAGCGTTCCGGCTGCGGCCCGGAGCAACATGTGCGTATCAAGGAGCAGCTTCATTCCGTCCCCGCGAACATGGCCTGGATTTCTTCCTCACCCATGGAGTCAAAATCCTCCGGAACTTCCAGCCTGCCCTTGAGAAAGCCAAGCCTCCTGGCGGGATCAGGCGGTGGTGTATAGGCCCTCACTGTCACCATGGGCTTGCCGGATTTGGCAATGACAAACGACTCTCCCTGAACCGCCTTTTCGATCAGCTTGGAGAGATTTGTTTTGGCGTAATGGATATTTACTTGTTGCATACTCTCCTTCATGAATAAACTAAGTCTATTTATGGAGGACTCTTCTGTCAATGTACCGGGAGCAAAATTGTTCCTCTTTTGTGGAATTTTTATTCGTGCGCCCTGCCGGGCGCACAACGAGAAAGGGAACCAACTTTCGCTGATTCCCTTTGAGGTAAATCTCGTAAAAATTTCTGGTCGGGATGAGAGGATTTGAACCTCCGACCCCTTGAACCCCATTCAAGTGCGCTAGCCAAGCTGCGCTACATCCCGACGAGGCCAGATAGTTACTCAGATCTTAAACCAGAGTCAACCTAAAACCGCATTTTTGCCGAAGAAAATTACGCCATATCCGCGCGGCAGCCAATTGAGGCCTTTTGCGCACGCGGGCGGCATTGCCCCGCCTGCTGAGGCCGGCGCGCACCGGAGTTTTACCCGTCATGCCCGGGCCGGGCCGGCCAGCAGAGGGCCGCGACCGCAAACGCCCTTGCGAATCTTGAAAACAACCTTGCGGAACCGGCCGCAGTTTTGCGGGTCAGGCGCGCAGTTCGGGCAGTGCAGTTCGCCAGGCAGGTAAATCACGTAATCGTACGGTTGCAGAAGCACCGCGTTGCAGTGCGCCGGGCGGGCGTAAAAGGCGTTGTCCGCCTCGTCCAGCTTGTCTTCCAGCAGAGCGGCCTCGCCGGGTAAGGGCTGCGGCGCGAAAAGCTGTTTTTCCCTCCCTTCAAGCAACAACTGGATGTCTATGTATTCACGGTGCAGCTCAAAGCGGCGCCGTTCTTCCGGTTCGCTTTCCGGCTGCTGGAGCAGGGCATAAATATCCCGGCCCTCAATTTCGTAAGTTCCGTTGCTCAGCCCGGCAAAGCCGGGGCGGGCGACAAAGGCCATGGCCCGGTCAAAACCGGCCGGGAACCAGTGCTTCTGTTTTTCCCAATGCTTGAAGTTGCCGTAAAACATGCCCGCCTCCAGACTTGGTGAATGGGTTTGTCGTAGATGAATTTTGCCAGTGATGATATCGCCGTAAACCGGCAGCGTCCATGCAAAACAAAGACTTTTTACGTCTTATAATTGAAAATTATCTAATATTTATTGATATTTTTAGACAATTTTTTAATTATTCCAATATAGTTCTCTAAGGATATTCAGAATCAGGCCGATTAGAACTGCGGGCGGGCTTTGGCACAAAGTCTGCACCCCAGGGGTGGGCCGGAGTAACCGGTAGGCAAAATTTGCACGTTTCGGAGAAAAGAACGTATCGGAGGCAATAATGGCGATCACTGGCATACTCGGCAAAGAAGTTTCCTTATCCAATTCTCTCAGCGGGGCCAAGTTCAGGGTGGCAACCCGTTCCGGCGGAGACTCCCAGTCCGGGGGCGACAGTGTAAGTTTCTCCTCCAGCACGCTCAGCCGTCTTAATGGCAACATTGCCAAAAACGACAGCATGACCGCCTCGGCCGTCAACGTCAGCCTGGTTGACGGCGGAAACGAGACGCGCATATCCTTTAACAACAAGACCGGCGCCGTCACCTGGGGCGGCAATACCCTGAATCTCAAAAATTTTGCCAACGCCTTAAAAGATGACTTGGTAGTAAAACAGGCCGCTGACGGCAAAATTGAGGTTTACAACCTCTCCACCCAGCAAAAAATCACCCTTACCGACAAGGGCGCCCAGCAGCTTGAAGGCGACAAGCTGGACCCGGCTTCCGTGACCGAATTCGCCGGCGCCGCCTCCAGCCTTTCCACCGGTCTGTTCATCAACAATACGGGCCTGGCGAAAACTGCCAGCGGCGGCAACGACGTGGTCATCAACCGCCAGGTGGACGCCTCCATCAACGCCGGCTTGGGCGACGACAAAATTTTCAACTTCGCGGCCACGGCCGGCGCCCTTAACGGCGGCGGCGGAAACGACGCCGTCTACAGCGTCGGCCTTACCCACGCCACGGATATCGACGTCAGCGAAGGCGACAGCTACGTAAAGCTCCTCGGCAACATGAACGGCGGCAGCATCAGCTTGGGCAAAGGCCAGAACCTGGTGGACGCGGCGGGCCGCACGCTGACCAACGTGAGCATCTACGACAGCGCCGAAGCCGAAGCCTCGGCCGTGATTGCCAAAACCATCACCGGCAACCCGGACAGTTCCACGGTTTCGCTGCAAGGCGCGCTAACCGCTCTGGACGTCAGCCAGCTCACCTCGTCCACCGTCGATTTCGGCCAAGGCAAAAACTCGCTGGTGGCCGACAAGATCACCGGCACCGCCACCAGCAAAACCAGCCTTGGCAGCACCGGCGCCAACACCTACCAGGTGGGCGCGGTCACCCATACGGATGTCAATTCGGCCGGCGCCATTTCCGACGCCATCAAGGCCACCGGCAACATTGCCGATGCGGAATTCAATCTGAGCGCGGGCGAAAACCTGCTGGACGCCAGCGGCAAGACGCTTACCGCCGTAAAAATCAACTCCGAGAACGGCAGCGGCGGTACGACCGTGCTGGCCGGCTCCATCGTCGGCCGCAAGGCGGACGACCTTTCCAGCATCAGCCTGGCCGGCAGCGGCGACAACACCATTAAAGCGAGCGGCACGATCAAAAACGCCGCCATCGACATCGGCGAAGGAACGGGAACAGTCGAAGCCGGCTCCATTGCCAACGCCACGTTGAGCATGAACGGCACATCCGGCAAGCTTACCGTCAACGGCAGGGCCGACAAGCTCACCTACAGCGGCTCCAACGGCGCGGACGCGATCAAGATTCTGGGCGCGGTGAGCAACTCCGACTTCCAACTGGGAGAAGGGGAAAACAGCGTCCTCATCCAAAATGCGAAAGGCGTGGCCCAAAAGGTCAGCAACACCAATTTCGCGGCCAGCGGGGAGGGATCCACCAGCCTGGTCATGGGCGCCTATACTTACCGTAACCCCGGCGCGGGCGAATACGGCAACAAGATAGCGCTCGGCGCGGGCAAAAACGACATCGTCATGGGCGGCATTACCGGCAAGGGAACCGTCGGCCTGGAAATAAACCTGGACGCGGCCAGCGCCGAAAAGCAAACGGTAATCATCAACGGCTCGGTCAAAAACCTCACTTATAACGGCTCGGACGCGGACGACGACCTTAGCGTCCGAGGCGGGGTAAGCAACTCGACAATCAACCTGGGCGCCGGCGACAACAGCTTTACGGCGCAAAACGCCAAGGGCGCTTACCAGAACATCGGCAACAGCAATATTACCGCCACCGGCAGCGGCTCCACCAGCGTGAAGATCGGCAACTATACCTACAACGCCGCGCAGGGCAACGAAATTTCCCTGGGTGATGGTTCCAATAGCATCGAAATTGGAAAAATTTCCGGCAAGGGCAACAAGGGCCTGATCATAGACCTCACGGACGCCACCGGCGAACAGAACGTCACCCTGCGCGGCAGCGCCAATTACCTTACCTATAACGGCTCCGGCGGCGCGGACATAATAAAGGCCATGAGCACGACCAGCAACTCGGAAATCAACCTGGGCGCCGGCGACAACAGCTTTGTGGCCAAGAACGCCAAGGACGTCTACCAGAGCATCAGCAACACCAATATATACGCCGACGGCGACGGCTCCACCAACCTTGAGGCGGGCAAGATCATTTACACGGCTGACGGCAACGAAATAAGGCTGGGCAACGGTTCCAACAGCATCAGGACCGGCGCTGTTTCCGGCAAGGGCGCCGTCGGGCTCGACATTGACGTCAGCGCGGCCGAGGCCGGACAAAACCTGAGACAAAAGCTCGTTATCGAAGGCAACGCCACCAGGCTCACCTATAACGGCTCCAACAGCGACGACTCCGTCACGGTGACCGGCAACATCAGCTATTCGGAAATCGGGCTGGGTGAAGGCGACAACAGCTTTACCGCCAACGGCGCCAAGAGCAAGTTGACCGATACCAACATCAGCGCCGGCGGCGACGGCGCCACCGCCCTAGACATCAACAGTTTCACCACCACCGGGAAGAGCGAAGGCAACATCACCCTCGGCTCGGGCGGCAACAACGTCAAGCTGAATACCGCAACCGGCAACGTGGCCGTGGACATGGGCGGCGGCGGCAACAACACCTTTATCGCCAACAGCCTTTCCGGCACCAGCCTGACCAACGGCGGCGGCGGCGACTACACCATCACCAAGGGCACGAACGCCAAGCTGGACTTCACCGGCAGCAGCGCCGAACTTAACCTGAACATCCAGAGCACGCTGACCGGTTCGCGGATCGACCTGGGCGACGGCGACGTGTACCTGGGTTCCAGTTACGACAAGGACGACGAAGCGGCGGCCTCCAGCGCCAACATTGCCAAGACCACCGTCAACGCCGGGGCCGGCAGGCTGACTGTGGACGCCGGGAATATTTCCGGCTCCCTGATCAACATGGTGAACGGCGGAGACACCGCCGCGCTGGATCTCTCGGTTAACGGCACCCTGAACGCCCAGGTGGACCTCGGCAAGGGCGCCAACGACATCAAGGCCAAAACCGTCAGCGGCAGCGTCATCAACAGGGAAGACGCCGGCTCGCTGAACCTTGAAGCCACAACCGTCACCGGCACCACCTTCAACCTGACCGGCGACGGCTCCGATACCCTGAATGTCACGGGCAATCTGAACGCCAACCTCCACTTCAAGGGCGACGGCGGCGACACCGTCAGCGTGGGCGGCGCCATTTCCGGCAACCTGAGCAACACTTCGGACATGACCCTTACCGCGGCCTCGCTCTCCGGCCTGAGCGCCAACCTCAAGGGCGACAACAGCATCACCACGAACTCCCTCAGCAACAGCAAGCTGGTCATGGGCTCGGGCCTCAACCTGATCCGGGAACTCGAACCGGTTGAAGAGCCCGCCCCGGAAGGCGACGAGCAGGAAGGCGCCGAAGGCGAAACCCAGGAAACATCGGAAGAAAACAACAACTACCGGCTGAACATCTCGGGCTCGACCATCGAATCGGGCAGTGATTTGACGCTCAAAGCGCACAATATCACCAACTCCAGCCTGAACATGAAGCCGGAGGAAGGCGGGCAGGCCGCGCTGGATCTGGAACTGAGCGGCACCCTGCAGGGCAGCACCGTCAATCTGTCCGGTGGCGACAGCAAGATTAACGTCGTTGACATGAAGAGCAGCAACGTGAAGCGCAGCGAAGCGGGCGAACTGCTTCTGGAAGCCGCCTCCATCAGCGGTGGTTCCATCAGCCTGGGCGACGGGGCGGATACGATTAACGTCAGCGGCACCAGCGGCGGAGAACTGACCGCTGCCAGCAACCTCACGCTCACGGCCCGGAACCTGGACGGCATGACCATGGAACTTTCCGGGGCGGAAAACGAGATCCGCGTCAGCGATCTCATCAAGGACAGCACCCTCAGCAGCACCGGCTCCAACCTCGTCCAGGGCGGGGCCCTGCGCGCCAGCGCCATAAGCGTTGGCGCGGACGGCCAAAGCAACCAAGTGCTGATTGAAGGCGCGGTGAGCGGCAGCACCTTGGAATTCAAGGGCGGCGCCAATACCCTGCACGCCGGCTCTGGTTTCGACAGCAGCAGGATTGTGGCCGCCGACACGGGCGACAACACCATCCAGGGCGCCAGGCTGAGCAACTCGACCATCAGCACGGGCGCGAGCAACAACCGGGTGGATATCTACGGCGACATCACCGGTTCCGGCATTCAGTTCGGCGGCGGCGCCAACACCCTCCGCAATACGCTGACGGCGGAAGAAGCGGCCCAAAACCACGCCGGACAGGGCTCGGCCACGAACAACAAGGTGCAGGACTCCACCATCGTGATGAACGGCGCCACCAACGCCTACCTGGGCGACGTGACCGGCGCATCGGGCGTTAAAGCCAGCGTGGCCAGCAACATAAACATTGCC
Organism: Deltaproteobacteria bacterium; assembly: GCA_031264465.1. GTDB lineage: Bacteria > Desulfobacterota > Desulfovibrionia > Desulfovibrionales > Desulfovibrionaceae > WRHT01. The sequence continues at coordinate 10,370 of JAISDX010000040.1, forward strand.
GCCCTGGGGAGCGAATCCACCCTGGACGCCACGAAAATGACCGGCGGGTACGTGGGCATCGGCACTGCCAATGGTAAAATCGACGCAGGCACCGGCGGCAGCCTGAACGTGGACAACCTGGCCAGCGGGTTCATAGCCGACACCAAGGGCGGCAATACCATTACCGTCGGCACGCTCGGCGAACAGTCCACCATCCAGACCGCCGAAAATATTTACTCCACCAAGGTGCACGTGAATACGTTGAACGGCACGGTGGACCTGCTCAAGGACAACTACGGCAGCAACGGCTACCTGACGATTGCCGACGGCGACAACTATAACGGCACGGTCAAGATCGCCGGCACGCAGGTAACCGGCACAGGAACCAATTCCCCGAGCGTGGCGACCGGCGGCTTTGGCAAGGGAACCGGCATAGTGGTATAATCCGGTACATGACCGGACATGCACTTATGGGGCCTGCCTTTTATTGCCGCGCCGCCAGATCTTCAGCTCCGCCGCCTTTTGCGCCAACTCGTCGCGGAAGTCCGGGTGGGCGATGCCGATGATGCGCTCGGCCCGTTCCCACACGGTGCAGCCGGCGATATTGGCCAGGCCCCATTCCGTCACCAGGTAATGCCCCAGGCTGCGCGGGTCGGTAACCACGGTATAGGTGTCAAAGGCCGGCAGAATGCGCGAAACCTTGTTGCCGCTTTTTTTGTCGGTAAAGGTGGAGGTAAAACAGATAAAGCTCTTGCCTCCCCTGGACATGAAGCCGCCGGTCAGAAAGTCCAACTGGCCGCCGGTGCCGCTGATATGCCGGGCCCCGGCCGACTCGGCGCTGACCTGGCCGTAAAGGTCGATGGCCACGCAGTTGTTGATGGTCACCAAGTTGTCGTTCCGGCTCATGATGTGCGGCTCGTTCACGTAGTTTATGGGCGCGCTGCGCAGGCTCACGTTTTCGGCGGCCCAGTCGTACAGGGCCTGGCTGCCGTAGCAGAAGGAGAAAATGCTGTTCCCGGTGTTGATGTTCTTGCGCCTGTTGGTGATCTTGCCGGCCCGGTCCATGATCATGTAGGCGTCCACCAGCATTTCCGTGTGCACGGCCAGGTCTTTGAGGCTGGAGTCGGCGATCATCGAGCCCACGGCGTTGGGCAGCCCGCCCACGCCAAGCTGAATGGTGGCGCCATCGACAATCTCGTTCAGGACAATCTCCGCAATACGTTTTTCCACTTCGCCGGCCGGGGCCGGGTCGGCAGAGGGCAGCGGCGTCCGGCCGCTTTCCACCACGTAATCCACCTCGCTGATGTGAATGCGCCCTTCCAGGGCGTCAGCAATACGCGGCAGGTTTTCATTCACTTCCACCACCAGGATTTTGGCCTTTTCCGCAATGGCCCTAGTGGACGAGTTGGTCAGGGAGGCGCTGAAATACCCCTCGTCATCCATGGGAGCCAGGGCCATGAAGGCCACGTCCACGTCGATGGTCTGGCGGTAATAGCGGGGCATGTTGCGGTAGATCATCGGGATGAAAAAACACTGCCCGGCATCGTTCAGCTTGCGCTCGTAGCCGCTCTGGTGCCAACTGTTGTAGCAAAAGCTCACCCCCGCCGGGTCGGCCTCCACCACTTTCAGCGGGTTCATGCGCATGCCGCCGCGAATTTTCACATCGCGCAGCTCCGGGACGCGCTTGGCCAGAGCCGCGTCCAGCAATACGGGCTGGGAAAGGCAGAAGCCGTAATCGACCCAGTCGCCGGACTTGACCGCCGCGGCGGCCTTGTCGGCGCTTACCAGTTTTGACTTGTACTCTTGCGATACACTCATGGGTTCCTCTTTAAACTTAAGGAAAGTTGGGTTTTAAAAGCGGCCGACTCCAAAAAAAGTCCGCCGGAACGAATGGCAATCATATAAACTAAAATAACTCCGGAATTAAGGCAAATAATTAATTATGGCGTCTTATGCCTGATGGTTACCCGTAAAAAACAATTTTTGCGCTGCGCTTATTATCGCTCCGGTTGTGCCGCCGGCCGGATTTCACTATACTTGAAGCCATGAGCCAGTGCCTGAAAAACCCAATCTCGCCAGCGGCGTTAACAACAGGCCGCCCCACGCCGGAAATGTTCCCGGCCCTGCGGGAGCTGTGGCGTATTTACTTTGACGACCCGGAACCCATTGTCGATCTCATTTTCCAGCGGCTTGTCCGCCCGGAAACGGCGCGGGTGCTGACCGACGGCCAGGGAAGGCCGCTTTCCATGCTCTTTCTGCAGCCGGCCCGGCTGCGGCTTGCCGGCGAACCCGCCCCGGCCAGGCCCGACTGCGCCTACATTTACGGCGTGGGCACCCGGCCGGACCAGCGCGGGCAGGGCCTGGCCAGCCGGCTGCTGGAGGAAACCGCCCTGGATCTGGCCGGCCAGACGCAAAACCGGGTTCGCGCCCTGGCTCTGGTGCCCGCCGGCCCGAAACTGGTCGGTTATTATTCCCGGCTCGGCTTTAGCGAGGCTTTTTCGCACCGGGTAGTTCAACTCACGGCCGACAGGCTGGAAAAAACCGGCTCCGCCGCCCCCTTCTCCCCAACCTGCCGTCTCACCCCGCGCCGCCTGGCCGATCTGGCCGACCTGCGCGACCGAAGCCTGACGGACAGCCCGCTGGCCCTGCTCTGGGAACGGGATTTTCTTGAGGCCGTCAACGAGGAATGCCGCCTCTACCAGGGCGAGGTGCTGCACTTCGAGACGCCCGGCGCCGAAGGGTATCTCGTCCATTATTGGGATGGAGGCGCGGTTTTGATCAAGGAATATGTCGAACTGCCAAAGTTAACAAGACCGGCGGGGCCGGCGGGAGTTTCGCCCTTGCCGGCGGTGCTGGCGGCCCTGCACCGCCGCCTGGGGGCGGCGCGCTACACCCTGCGCCTGCGGCCGGATCATCCGTCGCCGCTCCCGGGCGAGCTCGCTCCTTTCGGCATGATCCGCCTGCTGGACGGCTCCGGCCTGGCTCTTTCCGGGCAAAGCCCCGGTTACCTGGCCCACGCCCTGGATTGAACAAAGGCTGATTACCGGTCTTTTTGCTCCTTGGCCGCGTCAGGCCCCTCCCTGGCGAAACTCAGGTTAGCGGCGCCCCCGCCCCGACATTTCAGGTGAATTGGTCTCGCGGCATTTCTTCACGGCTTCGGTGCGGTTGCTCACGCCCAGCTTGGCGTAAACCCGGCTCAGGCTGTTGGACACGCTGCCGGGGGCGATGTTCAGGGCTTCGGCAATAGCCTTGTTGCCCAGGCCGCTGCCGGCCAGATCCAGAATTTCCAGTTCGCGCGCGCTCAAGGGAGAATCCGCCCCGCTGGACAGGCGCTGGTATTTTCTGGCCTGCTTGGTCAGAACCGCCAGGAAGGAATCGCGCGGGCGGAAATCCTGCAAATGCTGAAGCTGGTAAGACACCTGAGCTCCGTACTCGGCGATGCTGGTCAGGATGCCGTCCGGCCGGGCCAGATCCACGGCCTGCATGAGATAGTCGGCCGCCTGCGCCGCTCCCTGGACGTGCTTGGCCAGCACCGAGCGCAACACCAGGGCGTGAATGCGCCCGAACAGGTTGTTGTCCGGAGCCAGGGTCAGGTGATCTTCCAGCATGGCTTCCAGCCACCCCCAATTCTGACGGGCCATAAGAGCCATGGCCCGCACCACGTAACTGAAGGGCACGTTCTTGTGGAACAGGCGCGCCGCGGGGGCTTCCTCCTGGTACAGCCAGGCGGGAATGGCGTCGTGCCGGCAGGAAATAACGCCTATATACCCCAGGCAGAGGTTGAAATTGTAGAGAGTAAGCGGGTTATCGGCCCGTTCCATGATTTCGCGCTCCTGCTCCAGGCCGGCCCAGGCCCGGTCCACATTGCCCAGGGCCAAGTGCAGCCTGGCCCGGCTGAATACCGAGCCCACCCGGTTATAAAGCTGCCGGTGCTCGGAAAACTGGTACTCGGCCTTGGCCAGGTAATGTTCCACCCTTTGCGGGGAGCCGGTTTCGAGCAGGTATTCCCCCTGGAACAGGTCTTTGCTGCCGGCGGTGCCGCCGCCCGAAATCTTGTCAAAATAAAAGCCCTTTTTCTGGGCCAGGGCGGCCAGATCGCGATAGCCGCCGGGTTCGCTCAAAAAGGTAAAAGCTATGTGCGGCACCAGCGTGTTCCAGATCAGGTCGCGCGAAACCAGGCTGGAAGAGCCGCCCAACAGGCTGTAGGCCCGTTCGTAGCACTCGAACATGGCCTGGAAGTTGTTGAAACGCTCCAGAGCGTTAATGATCTCCATTTCGCCGTCCAGTTTCCGCCTCAGTTCCGGCGCCAGGGCTTGGGCCGCCAGTTTTTCCCGGACTTCGGCATGCAGGGCGAAGCCCTTTTGCTGCGCCTGGCGTGAAGCGGCGTAAAAGCAAAAATACAGGATGAAACTGATATAGCCCGTGGGGCATTGCAGGCGGACGCTCCAGGGGATATCCAGCACCGTCCGGGCAACTTGCTTGAAATCCAGGCTGAGGAACATGCGCTCGCGCGGATCTTCGAAAACCTGGAGTATGCGCAGCAGGTCCGTTTCGCTCCCGGCCTGTGAAAATAACTGCACCGCTCTGGTTATATCGCCGCTTTCCAGGACGCACTCGGCGGAGGCCCGGTAAATGGCGGCCCGCTCCAGGCCCAGGCGCTCGGAAACGCCGCCGGGCGCCAGGCGGTTGGTCAAATAAGCGCGCATGATGCTGTGCAGGCGATAGCGGTCCGAAGCGGGATCGTAGCTGATAAAGGCGTTCCGGTCGCGGAGGCTTTCCAGGCGTTCCGGCGCGGCCCGGTTGCCGCTGACCATGGCCGCCTGCGCCTGGGTAAAGGAATCCAGGACGCTGAGCTGGAACAGCAGCCGCTGGTCTTCCGGCGCGTAGGCGGAAAAAATGGTTTCCGAAATAAGCTTTTCCATGTCGCGAATCGGCTCGACCAATCCGGTCGCCAGGTAGCTTTGCAGGCTTACCCAAAGCGCGGCCGCCCAGCCCTCGCTGAACTCCCAGGCCAGCCGGGCCGCCTCGCGGTCCTGCACGCCATGCAGGGCGAACAGTTCTTCCGCCTCCGCGGCGGAAAAAATCAAAAGCTCCTGGCCGAACACGGCCACCAGACCTTTCAGGCGCATTTCCTCCAGCGGCAGGTTCGGACGGGAACGGCTGAGCAACAGGATGCGCAGGCCGGGAATGTTCGCCCGGGCCAGGCTTTCAATCAAGGCGTCGGTGTCCCTGGAGTCGGCGAACTGGTAATCGTCCAGCACCAGCAGGGCGGGGCGGTCGCGCAGTTCCTTTTTGACTATTTCCAGCACGTACTGCAGGCGAACGGCGTTCTGCGGAAAGCCCAGCCCGCGCAGCGCGCGGGCGGCCTGGCTTCCCTGTTCGATCAGCGACCCGCAGCCGTAGTCCCAAAGATATATGGAGTCGTGCCCGGCGGCGTGCGGCATGTTGACGGTGAGCACGCGGCGGGAGCCTTCCCGCTTGAGGGCGTGCATCACCGTGCTTTTGCCGTAGCCCATGGGCGCGGAGAGGACAACCAGGGGAAAATTGTCCAGGCTTCTGGAGAGCGCGTCGAGCGCACGCTCGCGCCGAATTGTATGCATGTTGCCGCCTAACAGACAAAGGTTTATCGCATACAATAATACACCCGGAGGTTTTTGGACAAGAAAAAACCGATAAAAGCCGGCTGGCAAAATCAATTAAAAAAAATTATTTCCTAAAAACAAAAAATTTTTAACCATTTCACCATACCACAAAATCATGGTGATATTTGTAACCATATGCCCTCCCAATATTCCCCGCTATTACGCAAAATAAGCGCTTTGGCTCAAACAGGAGGGCTTGCCATGACCACAAAGCTGAAAATAATTATCGGGTTTACCACCTTACTGGTTCTGTTGGGAATAATGGCCGTTTTCGGCTACTCCAGCCTGCAAACGGCCTCCAACAACTTTATAGAGTACCGGCGCATCGCCAACGTGAACGTCGACGCCAGCAACCTGAACTCGACCGTGTACGCGGCCGTGCTCTACGCCGAGCGCTTCATATCCGAAAGAAATGCCGAACACATCAGGGAAGCGGAGAGACGCATAGACAAGAGCCTCACGGTCATTGAACACGCCATTTCAGTCGCCAGGCTGGATTCCATCATCAACGCGGTTACAGAGGCCAGAACCCAGTTGCTGGCAATCCGTAAATATCTTGGCGAACTGGAAGCGAACATCGGAAAGATGAACCGGACGTTCAACGAGGAATGCCTGCCCGCCATGCTGGCCACGGACAAGGCGCTCAAGACGATGGGCGAAAACGGGCGCCGGGACGCCAACAGCGAGGTGCTGTACCTCCAGAACCTGGCCTGGGAAGACATTGCCAAGGCCAAAGAATTGATCGTACGTTACATCACCACCCTTGACCCTGAAACGGCCAGGGAACTGAGCGATATTCTCAAGGACATCGAGTCCGACACCCGGAACATGAGCGCCATGGTCACCAGCCCGCTGGGCCGGAGCGACCACGCCGCGATGCTCAAGGCTTTTTCCGGCGTGCGCCCGGCCTTCGACAAGATGATTGCCAGCGGCAGCGCCGCCCAGGCAAATCTGGCAAATGTCGAAGCAAACACCAGGGTAATTCTGAATCTGATCGCCGACACCAACCAGGTTTCCGACGACCTGCTGCTGGCAAACGGCACGGCCACACTGACCAGCAACGACCGGGCGCAGTTTAACCTTTTGGCCATAAGCGCGGTCGGATTGATTCTGGGCATTGGCCTGGCCGTAGTTCTGATCAACTCGCTGTCGCGCACGCTGCGCCGCATGGCCAAGTTCGCCGGCGACATTGCCGCCGGCGACTTCAAGAGCAACGTGCAGATTACCGAAAAGGGCGAAATTGGCGAAATGGTAACGGCGGTGCGTCACATTCCGGAAATATTCAGCGAGGTTATCACCCGCTGTAACGCCATTGCCGACGATATCGCCTCCGGCCTGTTCCGGAACCGTCTGGATACCGGCAAGTTCCAGGGCGGCTTTCAGGAATTGGCCCAAGGCATCAACACCATCGCCGACTCTTACACCCGCAGCATCGACACCCTGCCCGTGGCCATTGTCACGCTGGATCCGCAGTTCAACACCCGCTTCACCAACAACGCGGCCCTGAAAATACTCGGGCGGGACGTGCGCCAGGCTTTCGGCGGCAAGATGCCGCTCATGGAAAAGAGCCTGCGCGACAAGGCCACCCACCAGGCCGAATCACAACTGACCGGCCAGGAAGGCGCCGCCATGCAGGTGGCCGCCACCGCCATGCCGCTGCTTGACCCGGCCGGCAAGGTCGTGGGTGGGCTGGAAGTGTTGACGGATATTACCGAAATCAAGAACAAGCAGCGCATCATGCTGCAGGTGGCCGGCGACGCCTCGGCCATTGCCGACCGCGTGGCCTCGGCCGCCGAAGAGCTGGCCGCCCATGTGGAACAGGTTTCGCGCAGCGCCGGAATGCAGCGCGAACGGGTGGAAGGCACGGCCAGCGCCATGACCCAAATGAACTCCACGGTGGCTGAAGTGGCCAAAAACGCATCGCAGGCCGCCGAACAAAGCGAACACAGCCGCGACAATGCCCAAAGCGGCGCCAAACTGGTGGGCCGGGTTATCGACTCCATCAACCAGGTGCACAAGGTCGGGGCCAGGCTGGAAGAGAACATGCAGGCCCTGGGACTTAAAGCCGAAAGCATCGGCAGCGTGATGAACGTGATTTCCGACATCGCCGACCAGACGAACCTCCTGGCTTTGAACGCGGCCATTGAAGCGGCCCGGGCCGGCGAGGCCGGACGCGGCTTTGCCGTGGTGGCCGACGAAGTGCGCAAGCTGGCCGAAAAGACCATGAGTGCCACCAAGGAAGTGGGCGACAACATCGCGGCCATTCAGGAAGCGGCCAGGCTCAATATGCAGGAAGTGGCCGTGGCCGTGGAAGAAGTAAATACGGCCACCGGGCTGGCCAACGAATCCGGCACGGCCCTGAACGACATCCTGCAACTGGCCACCTCCACTTCCACCGTGGTGAGCTCCATTGCCACGGCGGCCGAGGAACAGAGCGCGGCTTCGGAACAGATCACCGCCTCTGTGGACGAAATTAACCGCCTGGTGGGCGAAACCGCCGCGGGCATGATTCAATCTTCGGCGGCGGTGCAGGATCTTTCCCGCACCGCCCAGGAATTGCGGAAGGTTATGGAAGATTTGCGCTGACCATAAACCTTTTGACTTCTCCCGGCCAAATGCGGCAAAGTGCCACGCCGCGGCCCGGGAGAGATGGCGCCGGCAACCGCAAACCGGCGCCGGAGCACCGGAACCTGACTCGGGTTTACAGGCTGGCTGCTCCAAACCGCTGCCCACGGATGACTCCGCATCCTGACAGCAGCGATAGCCGGCGGGCGGGGTTGACAACCTCCCTCCTGCTCAGCCCCGCCCGCTTCGGCCCCGTGTTTGGCGCATAAGGAGCAATGGACATAAAAACCTCGTCCCACAGACCTCTTAACACAGCTTAAGTTGCGTCTCCTTATGCGAAGGACGGGTGCGCTCGGCAATAACCGTCCTCACATCCGGGCGCCCCGTCAACACGGGGGATTCAGAACGATGCCCTGCGATTCTCCGTCGCAGGGCATCTTCGCTTCCGTTGGCGTAGCAATAGACGCAACCGTGCGCGCAAGTGCCGTACATGCCGATATCGGCGCTTTCCACGCAGTTGCAGTTTTTGGGCTGCCCGGAGTCCTTTTTGATTTTCAGGGCGCTACCGGTAATGGCTGCGATTTTCTCCTTGTCGATGCAGGCGCACCCCTTTACGGGCAGGTCGCGCAACTCTTCCCGCTCCGTGCAGGTATAGAGCGGCAAGGCGTACTCGGCGGCCAGAGCCTGGAAGGCCAGGACGGCCGCGCGTATGGCGGGCCCGTCCATTTCCGCCGCCATGCCGGGAACCAGGGCCAGGCGCCGGGCGATATGCCGGTAAGATTTGATGAAATTCACGATGCAGCGCTCGGTAGCGCCCCCCAGGCGCTCGCAAATAAAACGAAAGCGCTCCAGGTGCCAGTCCAGGGGACGGGCCGCGCTAATCGCCACCGGGTCGAAACGCCAGTCCACCCGCCGGGGGCCCAGGCGTTCGGCCAAGCGCAAAAAAGTATCCAGCACTTCCGCCTTGCGGGGCAAGCCCGGTTCCAGATCCTGCCCGTAGGCGGTTATGGTGAAGGAAAAATAATAGTTGTAGCCCAGTTCATCCAGGGCGCCCAAGCGCTCCAACATGGGCCCGGGGTTTTTGGTCCAAAAGACGATGCAGTCCACGTGTCCGGGCGCCAGGGCCACCCGGTAGAACCGCTTCGGGTTCCAGGGGTTGGGATAGAGCACTTCGCCGGCGCGCAGCCGGTTTATGAGCCACTCGGAGTAAAAGGCCGGAATATCGGTCCGGCGGCTGGCACTGATGATCATGCTGCAATATAACATAGCACAAGGCGAAGACAACCCGCGCTTTGTTCAATGCTTGCGCCACCTGAAGCATTTCATACTTGAAATGCTTCAGGCTGGCTCCACCCGCTTTTTCCGGCGGGCAACGGCGCGCTTTTGCTTTTGGGCTTCGCTGAGTGGGGCCGGGTCGTCCAGTTCGGGGCAGGCCCCGCCGGCAACGGCCCAGAGGTACAGGCTGGCTACCGAGCCATAGGGCGAATAGCGCTTTTTGTATTTTTCGAACAACGCGCGGCTGATGCGCCGGTGGCGGTAGAGCATGCGCAGCCCCCGGATGATGGCGGCGTCGTCCCAACTCAGCACGTCCGGCCGCTGCATGGAGAAAAGCATCAGCATTTCCGCCGTCCAGACGCCGATGCCCTTGAAGGCCGAAAGCCGGGCGCAGACTTCGTCGTCCGGGAGCTCGTACAGGCCGGGCAGGTCGCACTCGCCCTCGAGCACCTGGCGGGTAACGTCCTTGATGTACAGCGCCTTGCGCATGGACATGCCGCACTGCTGAATTGCGCTTTCCCCTGCCCGGTGCAGGCCGGCCGGGGTAATTTCGCCAAAAACCTCCCGCATGCGCCGCCAGATGGTGCGGGCGGCCTTGCCGGAAATCTGCTGGCTGACGATGTGCTGGATAAGCGAAACGTATAAATCCGGAATGACCTCACGCCGGATGGGGCCGATTTGCTCCATGACCGCGCCCAGTTTTTTGTCCTTGCTTTTCAGCCAGTTCACCTCGCGCTGGCCGTATTCGAAAATATGCATTTTGCTTCCGTACGCTCCGTTTTTTGTCCAATGCCCAGGATTTACCGCCCGCAATAAGCCGAGGATAAATGCCGGACGCTTTTTCCGCAATGGAGGTTTTCGGACGTTTCGTTATTATGGAAACGCTGCTTGATTAGTGTGTTACAGCTTTCCGGAAATAACTCTGGACTTAAACATATCAGAATGTTAATATATTGAGGGATTGGAATTATACCTTTGTCCGAACGCACAGGCAAGCCTGAAATGGGAGGTGGCCATGAGCCAAATCCGCCTTGACGCATTAAACACCGTGGAACAAAACGCCACGGCCGCCTTGCTGCCGGTGGCGCCGCCGACCATCGCCGCCGCGCCCCGGGCCGAGGCCGCGCAAACTGACAGCCGGAACCTCAGCGACCGGGCCGAGCTTTCGGAAGAAGGCCGGCGGTTGTCCACCGGCGCCGAAGAAAACGAACCCGCCGCAAGCGGGCCGGCGGTTTACGACCCCAGTTCCCGGGAACCCGGCCCGGCGGACTTGCGGTACGAACTTACGCTGAAAAACAACGAGGTGGCCGCCGTCCAGGCCGAACTTGAAGACCTGCGAAAGCTGGCCGAAGAAGATCCGGCCTTGCAGGCCGTTTTGGCCCAAAAGCGGACCGAATTGAGAAATTTGCTGGAAGAAGCGGATAAACTGCAAAGCCAGATTTACCTTTAAGGCAATCACGCCAAGCTACAGCGGGCGAAATGGCCCGGCCGGATCTCGCGCAACTCGGGCGCCTCTCCGGCGCAGTCCAGGCCGGCTTGGCCGCAGCGCCGCAAATACGGGCAGCCGCTCCCGCCGCTTGCCACCGCCTTGCCGGGCTCGCCGCTTCCGACATTGCCCCGCCCGCGCGAAGCTTCCAACAGCTCCCGGGTATAGGGGTGCAGCGGGTTCATGAAAATATCCGCGGCCGAGCCCGTTTCCAGAATGCGCCCGGCATACATGACCGCCACCCGGTCGCTCATGTGGCTGATCACGGCCAGATCGTGCGAAATGAAAAGGTAGCTCAGGCCAAGCCGCTCCTGGTTGTCTTTGAGCAGATTGAGCACTTGGGCCTGCACCGAGGCGTCCAGCGAGGAAACCGGCTCGTCGCAGACCACCAGTTCCGGCTCCGGCGCCAGGGCCCGGGCCAGGGCCATGCGCTGGCGCTGCCCGCCGGAAAATTCATGCGGAAAACGCGCCGCGTAATCTTTTTCCAGCCCCACCTGAGCCAGCAGGGCGGCCACCCGCTCCTTGCGCTCGCGCGCCGGCACCCCGGCGCAGGCCAGAGCCTCGCCAATGCTGTAACCCACCCGCAGACGCGGGTTCAGAGAAGAGTACGGGTCTTGAAAAACCATCTGCACCCGGCGGGGCAGACTTTGGCGAAAAGCCTTGTCCGCCGTGAACATGGACCGCCCGTCCAGCAGCACCCGCCCGGCGCTGGGGCTGAGCAGGCGCACGGCCATGCGGGCCACAGTGGATTTCCCGCTGCCGGATTCGCCCACCAGGCCGAGGGTTTCGCCGGGCTTGAGGGCGAGGCTCACGCCGTTCACGGCGTAAAACTCCTGCCTGTCCCCCAAAAAGCCTTTTTTGCGGCTGAATATGCGGCTGACGTTTTGCAGCTCAAGTAAAGGCGTTGACCGGCTGTCCACTGCGGCTTTCCCAAACGGCCGAAGGCGCGCGGCGCCCTACTCGGCCGCTTTCTGACACTCGCCGCAGATGCCGTAAAGGTACATGCGGTGCGAAGTCGGCTTGAAGCCGTGTATTTCGGCCAGCTTGGTCTGGAGCGCTTCAATTTGTTCGTCCAGCACCGGTACGGTTTTGCCGCACTCTTCGCAAACCAGGTGGTCGTGGTGGGTGCCGCCGGCGTGCGGCTCAAAAATGGTCACGTCGGTGCCGAAGCGCAGTTCCCTGGCCAGCTTGGCGTCGCGCATCAGGTTGAGGGCGCGGTACACTGTGGCCTGCCCGATGGAAGGGTCGACCTTGCGCACCAGTTGGTAAAGCTCTTCCGCGCTCATGTGCTCGTCGGCCTTGTAGAATTCGCGCACGATGAGGCGGCGCTGGTTCGTCAGCTTCATCCCTTTTTTGGCCAGATAGGCGGTAAGCACGTCTTCGGGGTTCAATTTGTTTTTCTGGGCCATGTACATACCTTTTGCGTGATTTCTCCGCCGCTGACCAGGCGGCGGGCGCCGTTCCGCTTCAAATTACGGCCGATCCGCTTCCAATGGAAAACGTTTTGGAACACAATGACTCTAAATAGCGCGGATGGCACAGAAAAACAAGCGGCGCAGGATCATTCTGTTCTCACATGGAGAGTATTAATAAAAGAATGCTAAAATATCTTCTCTGACCCCGTTGACATGAAAACGCGTTTTGACGATGTTGGCTGAGCCGCATTTTGCGGCATTCTGGCATACTCCTTCCTTGACCTGAAGAAAGCATCTCACAAGATCATTCTATTGGTAATACTCTCTAATTTTTTATTCACTTTCAAAAGCCGGCGGGGTAAGCTTGCAAATGCGCTTCAAACACCCGGAGCCGGCCGGCTCCAGCCCGCCCATTTACCCGGTTTTCCTTCCATTTGCCGGCTGCCGGGAGCGCTGCGTTTTTTGCTCCCAGGAAGCGCAGACCGGGCGTTCCTCTTTGCCGGACGCGGACTTGCCGGCCTTCCTGCAAAAATCGCTGGCGGCCCTGATCGGCCGTAGCCGGCCGCAACCCTTCGAGTTGGCTTACTACGGCGGAACTTTTACGGCCCTGCCGCCGGCCGTGCGCGACTTTCTCCTGCAGCGGGCCGCCGAACTGAAAGCCGCCGGTAAAATATGCTCTCTGCGCTGCTCCACCCGCCCCGACGCCGTAACGCCGCCATTGCTGCTGGAGCTTAAAGAACGAGGCCTCGATACCGTCGAGCTTGGCGTTCAAAGCTTCTGCGACCAACCTCTCGCAAGGTCGCGGCGCAATTACAGCGGCGATACCGCGGCCCGTGCCTGCCGCATGGTCAAAGAAGCCGGGCTTCGCCTCGGGGTGCAGCTCATGCCGGGCATGCCGGGCATGAGCGAAGAAAACTTCAAGCGAGACGCCGCCATAGCGGCGGATATTAAACCGGATTTCATGCGTCTTTACCCTTGCCTGGTATTGGGCGGCACGCCGCTTGCCGAACTGTGGCGAAGCGGCGCCTTCACTCCCTGGAGCCTGGAAGCGGTTTTGCGAACGCTGCCCCCGGCCCTGCTGCTTTTCTGGGAAAGGGGCATCCGGGTAATCCGCCTGGGGCTGGCCCCGCAAGCCGGCTTGCGGGAAAATATCCTGGCCGGGCCGGAGCATCCGGCCTTGGGGCAGCGCCTGCGCAGCCTGGCCCTCTACCGGCTGGTGCGTTTAAACATGGAGCAGGCCGGACTGCCGGAGGGTTCGGCTCGTCGTTTTCGCGTTCCACGGCGCTTTCAGGGAGAGTTTTACGGACATGGCGGAGAGCTCAAAGCGACCTGGGCCGAATTGGGGCTCGGCCCGGCCAATGTGGAATGGTCGGATCAGGAATATTTTGAATTTGTTTAGGGAGGGGAGAATTTCAAAAAGTTTTTGCGGAATATTTGAAGACTTGACCAGCGGAGTGTGTTAAGGTCGCTGAGCGATTCACAATAAATCAAACAGTAACCCCGCATAGGTGCGCTGATATGGAACCGAAATGGGCCACTCGCCAGGTGCTTTCCCCGCTGGAACAGCTGAAAAAGCAGCTTGACGTTGCGCAGGATCTGAAAAAGCGGCTTAACGAAGAATTGGAGTGCTGCCGGGAGCTTGAACGCCTCACACTGGCCGCGCTGTCAACGGCGGCGGCGGAACCGGCGGCCGAGGAACAACCTTGACCGCCTGTGATTGATTTCCGTTCGGATTATAACTTGACAGCGCCCCCGGCAACAGCTAACAAGATTTTCCGCGCAGTGCGCCCGTAGCTCAGTTGGATAGAGCGCCAGCCTCCGGAGCTGGAGGCCACAGGTTCGATTCCTGTCGGGCGCGCCATAGTAAAATCAAGCCCTTGCGGTGTAAGCCGCAGGGGCTTTTTGCATGCGAAAACCCCACGCCCGGATTTTCCCGCCTTTCAATCGGTTTCTCGGCAATAAAAATTTTATGTTTTTATTGACATGGATAAAATCTGATCATACTGCTCCATGGTAAGCATTTTGTAAGTATATTGATATTAAATGTCTATAATAATGACATTGCCATTCAGTAAACCAAGCTGGACAATTTAAAAGAGGAGTTTAAAATGAGCACCCCCCGCAAGGCCACCATGGACGGCAACGAAGCGGCGGCCCACGCCTCCTACGCTTTCACCGAGGTGGCGGCCATTTATCCCATTACCCCGTCTTCGCCCATGGCGGCCCACGTGGATGCCTGGTCCGCCCATGGCCGCAAAAACATTTTCGGCGAGCCGGTGCAGCTCGTTGAAATGCAGTCCGAAGCCGGGGCCGTTTCCACCATGCACGGCGCCATGGAAGCCGGCCTGCTCACTTCCTCCTACACCTCTTCGCAGGGGCTTCTGCTGATGATCCCGACCATGTCGCGCATTGCCGGGCACCTGAAAAGCGGCGTCATCCACGTGGCGGCCCGCTCCATCGCCTACCACGCCTACTCCATCGACGCCGAGCACTCCGACGTCATGGCCTGCCGCCACACCGGCTTTGCCATGCTGGCTTCCTCCAGCGTGCAGGAGGCCATGGACCTGGGCGCGGTGGCGCACTTGGCCTCGATCAAAAGCAGCGTCCCCTTTATGCACTTTTTTGACGGCTTCCGCACCTCGCACGAAGTGCAGAAAATAGACCTGCTGGACTATGACGACTTGGCCGGGCTGGTGGACTATGAGGCCCTGGAGCGGCTGCGCCGGACCTCGCTCAACCCGGACCGGCCGTCCGCCCGCAGCCCCGGCCTGGCCTCCGACGTCTATTTCCAGAGCCGCGAGGCCTGCAACCCATTCTACGACCGCACGCCGGGCCTGGTGGAGCACTGCCTGGGCCAGATCAACGCCCTCACCGGCCGCGACTACCGGCTGTTCAACTACTTCGGCGACGCCCGGGCCGAACATGTAATCGTGGCCCTGGGCTCGGTCTGCGGCGCCATCCGCGAAACCGTGGAACACCTGAACGCGCGCGCGGGCAAGACGGGCCTGCTGGAAGTGCACCTTTACCGCCCGTTCAGCCTGGAGCGCTTCCTGGCCGAACTGCCCGCCACGGTCAAAACCGTGACCGTCCTGGACCGCACCAAGGAAAGCGGCGCCCTGGGCGAGCCGCTGTATGAAGACGTCTGCACGGCCCTGAGCGAAAGCGGCCGTTTGGCCAAAGGGCTCCGGGTTCTGGCCTGCCGCTTCGGCCTGGGCGGGCGCGACACCACCCCGGACCAGATTGCGGCGGTTTTTGCGAACGCCGCCGCCCAGGCGCCGCGCAACCACTTTACCATCGGCATCAATGACGACCTGACCGGCCTTTCCCTGCCGGCGGGCCAGCCGCTCGTCATCGACACCGAAGGCACGAAAAACTGCAAGTTCTGGGGCATCGGCTCGGACGGCACCGTGGGCGCGAACAAGAACACCATCAAGATCATCGGCGATCACACCGACCTGTACGTGCAGGCCTATTTTGAATACGACGGCAAAAAATCCGGCGGCGTGACCAAGTCGCACCTGCGCTTCGGCCCCCGTCCGATCCTTTCGGAATATTACATCCAGCAGGCCGATTTCGTGGCCTGCCACAAGCAATCCTACATCACCAGCTTCGACATCTACGCCGACCTCAAACCGGGCGGCACGCTGCTTCTTAACACCGGCTGGAGCGCCGCCGAGCTGGACGAAAAGCTCCCGGCGCCGTTCAAGCGCTACCTCGCGCAAAACCGGATCCACCTCTACAGCATAGACGCCACCGCCATCGCCCGGGACCTGGGCATGGGCAACCGCACCAACACCATTTTGCAGGCGGCTTTCTTCAAGCTGGCGGAAATAATCCCGCTGGACGAGGCCGTCAGACATATGAAGGATTTCGCGAAAAAGACCTACGCCGCCAAGGGCGAAAAAGTGGTGCAACTGAACTGCGCCGCCATTGAGCGCGGCCTGGAGGGCGCCGTGCGGCTGGAAGTGCCGGCCGCCTGGGCCGACTTGTCGGACGCGCCCGCGCAGCCCGTCCCCCCCGCCCTGCCCGCCTTTGTGCGCGAGCAAATGCTGCCCGCCTCCCACCTGCGCTCAAACGACCTGCCGGTGAGCGTATTCGCCGACATGCCGGACGGCACCGTCCCCTGCGGCCTCTCCAAATACGACAAGCGCGGCATTGCCGTGGAGGTTCCGGTCTGGCGGCCGGAAGCCTGCCTCCAGTGCAACCAGTGCTCTTTTGTCTGCCCGCACTCCGCCATCCGCCCCTTCCTGCTGGACGACGCCGAACTGGCCCAAGCTCCGGCCGGCTTCAAAAGCGCCCCGGCCAAAGGCAAGGAACTGGCCGGCCATAACTTCGCCATCGTGCCCGACCCGCTGGACTGCGCCGGCTGCGGCAGTTGCGCCGCCGTCTGCCCGGCCAAGGAAAAAGCCCTGCAAATGCGCCCGCTGGAAGAGCAGTTGCCCGAACAGGCTTTCTGGGATTACGCCGTGGGCCTGCCGGTCGGGCAGCCCCGGTTGAAAACGGATTCCGTCAAGGGCAGCCAGTTTTTGCAGCCGCTTCTGGAATTTCCCGGCGCCTGCCCCGGCTGCGGCGAGACTCCCTACGCCAAGCTGGTGACCCAGCTTTACGGCGACCGCATGACCGTGGCCGCGGCCACGGGCTGTTCCCTGGTCTGGGCCTCGGTTTACCCGGTGTTCCCCTACACCGTTAACGAAAAAGGGCATGGTCCGGCCATATCCAACTCCCTGTTCGAGAACAACGCCGAGTTCGGGCTGGGCATCGCCATGGGGGCGCAGCAAATGCGCCAGCGCCTGAAAAACTGCGCCGAGCGCCTGCTGCCGCTGGTGGAAAGCTCCGAACTGCAAAGCGCTCTGGCAGCCTGGCTGCACAACTTCGCCAACGGCGCGGCCAGCCGCGCGGCCTCCGAGGCCCTCAAGGAAGGCCTGGCCGCTTACAGCGGAACGGGCGAAGCGGGAAAACTGGCCGCAACCCTGCGGCGGCACCAGGAATACCTGGTCAAGCAGTCCAACTGGCTGCTGGGCGGCGACGGCTGGGCCTATGACATCGGCTACGGCGGCCTGGACCATGTGCTCTCGCTGGGTTTGGACCTGAACGTGCTGGTGCTGGATACGGAAGTTTACTCCAACACCGGCGGCCAGGCCTCCAAGGCCACCCAGAAAGGGGCGGTGGCCCAGTTCGCGGCGGCCGGGCGCCGGGCGAAAAAGAAAGACTTGGGCAAAATGGCCATGAGCTACGGCAACGTCTACGTGGCCCAAGTGGCCATGGGCGCCAGCCAGACCCAGCTCATCCAGGCCCTGACCGAAGCCGAGAGCTACCCCGGCACTTCGCTGCTCATCGCCTACGCCCCCTGCATCAACCACGGCATTCTGCGAGGAATGAACGCGGCCCAGGAGGAAATGAAGCGGGCCGTGCAGGCCGGCTACTGGCACCTGTACCGCTACAACCCGCTGCTCAAGGCGGCCGGGGAAAACCCCTTCAAGCTCGATTCCAAAGCGCCGGACGGCAGCTTCAAGGACTTCCTGCTGGGCGAAGGGCGCTTCGCCTCGCTGTTCCGCTCCTTCCCGAGCGCGGCCGAAGAACTGCTGCGCGAATCCGAAGCGGAAGCCGCGGAAAAATACCAGGGCTACCTGCAACTGGCGCAGCCTCAGGCCAGGGTTTGATCAACGCGGTTACGCCGTTGCCCGAGAACAAGGCCGCCCGGCAATTCGGGCGGCCTTGTCGCTCTAAAATCTTACATTGAACAGAAAAGTCAGGCGGTGACGCTCGTATTCGCGAGTCCAGATGTTGGAATCGCGTTTTTGATAGGTGTATTGCAGGAGCGGCGTCACTCCAAAGCGCTCAAGGGCGTTGCTGGACAGAGAGGTAAACAGCGCCCAGGTTTTGTCCTTGCGCACGGTTTCCTCTATCCGGTTGTTTTTAGTGACATACCACTGGGGGGCCTGGTAGGCGGTATCGGTAAGACTGCCTTCCACGAACATGGACAAACCGTACGGGAGAACGCGATAGGCACCCAAAGCGTAGCGCCGGTTGTCGCTGGCGTAGGCGCGCACATTGGCGTCGTCCCGCAGAAACTCCAGGCCGGCCTGGATAAAAGTCCGATCATTCAGGATGTAGCGGGGTTGCAGGCGCACGCTCCAGGACATGCCGTGCAGAGCGTCATGCACATAAGGATCGGCATAGTCTGAAACGGCAAGGGTCGCCCCGGCGTTCAGGATCAAACTGTTGTATATCCAGCGGCTGTCCAGGCGCAGACCGTATTCTTCGCTGTATTCCTTGTTCGCGATCCAGCGCTTTCTGAAGGTGGGCTGTAAGCTGGCTTCGCCGCTTTCCCACAAGTAGCGGGGTCCCAGGGCGGCATATAGGTAATAGTCGTTATACTCTTTTTGCTCATAAGCCAGGCCGCCAAGGCCCACGGTTCCGCGCAGGCCCCAATCCTGATGGAAGCGCCAGAAATAGTCGGCCGTGGCGTTGGCGGAAAGGCCGAGGCCGCTGGCTTTTTCCTCCAAGGGGCGACACAGTGTGCCGAACACGGTGTCGATGCATTCTTCCCGGCCGCCGGAAGACTGATTGATGTTGGAGTCCGAGACCGGGGAGAGGGCGAAATCCAAAGTCCAGTTTTTCTGGCGGCGAATGGCGTCCAGAAAGGCGTCCACCCTTTCCAGCACCGATGGCGGAAGATCGCCGCCCTTGACCAGCTCGAACTGAAAGGCCGCATCTTCGTAGTTTTTATCCAGAAAGTAAGCCCTGGCCAGTTCCAGGCGCACCCGGGGCAAATCCGGACGCTGGCGCAGAATTTCCAGATACAGGCCGATGGCCTGGCGAAAACGCCCCTGCATCAGGCGAAGCTGGGCCGATTGAAAGGCGGCTTCGATCCGCAGTTCGGTTTGGGGACTGCCCCGGAGCATGGCGTAGATCTTTTCCGCCTCGTCCGGTTTCCCCTCTTCCAACAGAGCTCTGGCCCGGAGCAAAGCCTGCCCGGCCAGGGCGGCGGGAAACGGGCCGGAGACTTCCAATGTTGGAAGAGCGGCGGAAGCGGCGGCCCCCCCCCAACCCCGGGCCGCC
>JAISDX010000153.1 GCA_031264465.1 Deltaproteobacteria bacterium
CACGGCCTTGGCAAAGTCGGAGTTCGGATCGTTGGCGTCGACGGGAAGGTACTTGTCAGCGACCAGGTAGCCGTTGTCATACAGCTTGACGACGCCATTGGGGCCGTCGGCGAAGGTGACCAGGGTAGCGCTTGTACTTGTATCGACGATTTTCAGTGACCCAGGTTCCACTTGTAAAGGGGGTCCGTCAAAGGGTACCTGTCCTTGAATATTGGGGCCGTCCGTTGACACTTCGGCATGTTCTTTCGTTGCCGTCGCGCCCTTAAGTATGTTTGGCCCAGAAGGGGGCAGCGGCGGCGTTACGGCGACGCCGCCTCCGCCCCCGCCACCCCCGCCGCCGCAAGCCGCCAGGGAGAGCATAGCGCACAGGAGAAGATAAAATCTAAATGATCTTAGCATGTAAACTCCTTATTGGTTATGGTTGTAAAAACGCCAAAACGGCCCTGTCTCCAGAAGGAAACAGAGCCGTTTTGAAAAAGGAAAACCGCGCCGCTCTTGGCTGCGGGCGCGTTATGTGACGGTGTTGTGTGTGTGTGTGTGTGTAGCAAAGATCAGGCCAAGGCCGAAAATTTCAGCCTGGCCGGCTTGCTTTTCCCAGGAAGGGAAAATTTTCTTTGCTTGCACTTTCATGCCGCCTACTTGAAACCACTGGTTTTAGTTTTAACCCTTGAAAATCGCGCGACAAACTGCACAACCTGTCAATTATCCCATTGGAAAACAAAATACAAGACTTTATCTGTATCAATCGCGTGCCGGGGCAGTACGTGACTTGGCAGCGACAGCGTTGATGCGGAAATTCCAGCCTTGTTGACTAGGGATAATATTTTATCTATATGCGAAAAAAAGCAGCATAAAGGATAAAATATTGTCTTTTAAACTCAAGTCTCCAACAGAAATCCGCCAAGAGATCGCCGCCAGGGCCAAAGAGCGTCGCCTGACGTTGAATATTTCGCAAAAGGAACTGGCCGAGCGTAGCGGAGTCAGCCTTGGTTCCGTTTGAACCTCCCTCCTTCTAAGAAAACGTTGCCAAAGCCGCTCAAGGACATTAGACCAGCCCTATGAGCAGTCTGAGCGTTCTTGTCGGGCGGCACCGGGCCTGGTGGCTGTATGTGATCATGGCGGCGGCCACGCTGATCGCCTGTTTCCAGCAGGCCGGCCTGGCCACGGTTTCCGCCAGCATTGCCGCATCGCTCAAGGTGGAGCCGGCCAGCCTGGGGCTGCTCACGGCCGCCTTCTTTTATGCCTACGCCGCCATGCAGTTGCCGGCCGGCCTGCTCTCCGACGGCCTGGGGCCGCGTAAAAGCGTTACCATGGCGCTGTTTCTGGCCGCTGTGGGCACGGTGGTGTTCGCCCTGGCCGAAAGCCTGGGTCTGGCCACGGCCGGCCGGGCTTTGATGGGGGCCGGGCTGGCGGTAATAGTGGCCCCGCAGCTCAAACTGATCGCGGTCTGGTTTCCGGCAAGCGCCTTTTCCCGCCTGACGGCCATGGCTTTTGCCGTAACCAGCTTCGGCCCGCTCATGGCCACTTCGCCCATGGCCTATGCCTCGGCGGCTTTCGGCTGGCGGGCGCCCTTCCTGCTGCTGGCCGGGCTCACCCTGGCCTGTGCCGGGCTGGTCTGGCTGATCGTGCGCGATGGTCCAAGCCGGCCGGGCCGGCCGGACCAGGCCGCCGGAACCGGCCGGGCGCCGGCGGCCGGCCGGCAAGGGGCCGCGCACCCGGAAGCGTTGCGCCGCAAGCTGGCCAGCCTGGTCAAAAACCGCAGCCTCTGGTTGCTGGGTTTCTGGCAGGGCTGCCAGGGCGGCGGTTATTTCGCCTTTCTGGCCCTCTGGGGCGGGCAATACCTCACCCAGGGGCTGGGGCTGGAGCCGGCGGAAGCCGGCTGGATTTTAACCCCCTCGGCCTGCGCTCTGCTGGCCGGGCCGCTGGTGAGCCTGGCGGCGGACAAATTTTCCTGCCGCCGGACCATGATTGGCCTTTCGGCTTGCAACGCGCTGCTGATGCTGCCGGTTTTCCTGGGCCTGCCGGAGCCGTTTACGAAATCCGACTGGGCCGGCCCGGCGCTGGCCGTGTATTTCCTGATATTCTCCATTGCGGCCATGGGCGGCGCGGCCATGATCTTTTCCGCCGCCAAGGAACTTTTTGACGTTTCCCTGGCCGGCACGGTCAGCGGCTTCATCAACATGTTCGCTTTTGCCGGCGCGGCCGTTTTGCAGCAGGGCATGGGCCTTCTGGTGGAGTATGCGCTGAACGGCGGCGCCGCGCCCTTTGAGGCGCAAAGCCGGGCTTACGGCTTCTTTTTGGGCGCGGCGCTGTTCAGCCTGTTCCTGGCCCTGCGCTACAAGGCGCCGCGCATTTAATTTGTCTCTGGTTCCAAATTCGGGCGATTTTTGCTATGTTGGCTGTGCTTCTTGATTTCAAAACTCAAACAATCAAAGCAGGTGAGCTATGCTGAAAAACGACATACGCCAGATTGCGACGGTCCTGGCTTCCGAATCCGCCACGGGCAAAACCACTGTCGGCGGCTGGATCCGCACCCGGCGCGACGCCAAGGGCTTTACCTTCCTGGAAATCAACGACGGTTCCTGCCTGAAAAATCTACAGGTGGTGGTAACCGAGGGCACGCCGGCCTTCGCGGCCATGGGGGAGGCCAACAACGGCGCTGCGGTCATGATTGGCGGCCAGTTGGTTGAATCGCCCGGCCAGGGGCAGAAATGGGAACTCAAGGCCGAAACCCTCACCGTTTTCGGCTTTGCCGATCAGGAAAACTACCCCTTGCAAAAAAAACGGCACACCGACGAATTTTTACGCGGCATCGCCCACCTGCGCGCCCGCACCAACAAGTACGGCGCCATGCTGCGCATCCGGGCCGAAGCCGCCCAGGCCGCGCACAACTACCTGCGCAGCGAAGGCTTCCGCTACGTGCACGCTCCCATTCTCACCGGTTCGGACGCCGAAGGCGCCGGGGAAATGTTCCGCGTAACCACCCTGCCCCTTGGGTACCAGCCCCCCAACCCGGCCAACCCCTACGACGAGGATTTTTTCGGGCGCGAGAGCAACCTGACCGTTTCCGGCCAGCTTGAAGCCGAAGCCCTGGCCCTGGGCCTGGGCCGGGTGTACACTTTCGGCCCCACCTTCCGGGCCGAAAATTCCAACACCGCCCGCCACGCCGCCGAGTTCTGGATGATCGAACCCGAAGCCGCCTTCTACGACCTGGAAGACAACATGGAGCTGGCGGAAAATCTCACCCGGGCCGTGGCCTGGTACGTGCTGGAAAATTGCCAGGAAGACCTGGATCTGTTCAACCGCTTTGTGGACGCCGGCCTGATGGACCGCCTCAAGCAACTGGCCATGGGCGGCTACGACCGGATCAGTTACCGCGAGGCCGTGAAAATCCTCCAGCAGTCCGGCCGCCGGTTCGAGCATCCGGTGGACTTCGGCACCGACCTTTCCACCGAACACGAGCGCTTCCTGGCCGAAGAACACTTCAAGGGGCCGGTCACCGTCTACAACTACCCCAAGGCCATCAAGGCCTTTTACATGCGCGACAACGACGACGGCACCGTGGCCGCCATGGACCTTCTGGTGCCGCGCATCGGCGAGCTTATCGGCGGCAGCCAGCGTGAAGAGCGCCTGGACCGCCTGGAAGGACGCATTGCCGACATGGGGCAGAACATCGACAACTACTGGTGGTACCTCGACCTGCGCCGTTACGGCACCGTGCCGCACTCTGGCTTCGGCTTGGGCTTCGAGCGGCTGATCATGCTGATTACCGGCATCAGCAATATCCGCGACGTGCTGCCCTTCCCCCGCACGCCGCGTTCGTTGGAGTTTTAAAAACAAATTGATTAATGAGGATTTTTGTTTCCTGGCAAGGAAGACTCCTTCCGGGCGGAGCGAATTGTATCAAGACATACATGAGCTTCGCACGGGAGGAGCCTGACGCGGCCAGGGAGCAAAAAGACCATTAAGCACGCGTTAATCGCCGCAGGGCGGCGGTAATACCCGGTAGTAGACCGGCTCCGCGCCCATGAAGTCCATGGCGGCCAGTTTGGCCAGGGCGCCGATCACGTCTTTGGTCTTGCAGGCGTGCGTCATAAAAATGAGCGATACGATGTCGTCCGTGCCTTTCTGCAGGGCCTGCTGGATGGAAATCCGGTGCTCGGCCAGCACGGTGGCCACGTCACGCATGACGCCGATGCGGTCTTTCACGCGCAGGCGGATGTAAAAGCTGGAAATGGCCTCTTCCGTGGGCACGATGTCGGCCGGGGGCAGGCCGCGCAGGTTGTAGCCCAAGTTGTTGGGCCGGTCGCCGCGCGCGATTTCCATAATGTCCGCGGCCACGGCGCTGCCGGTGGGAGTATCGCCGGCGCCCTTGCCGTGCATGAAAATGGAACCGACGGCGTTGCCTTCCAGCCGCACGGCGTTATAGGAGCTCCCCACCCGGGCCAGCAGGTAGCTGGTGGGCACCATGGCCGGGAACACGCCGGCTTCGATGCGGCCGTTGGCATCCCTGCGCGCCCGGCCCAGGAGCTTGATGGTGTAGTTGAACTCGCGGGCGAACTGGATGTCGTCGGGAGAAATGCTCCGGATGCCGGTAACCGGCAGCTCGGCGTAGGGGTAGTCCACGCCCCAGGCCAGGCGGACCAGCAGGATCAACTTATGGGCGGTGTCAAAGCCGCCGATATCCAGAGTGGGGTCGGCCTCGGCAAAGCCGAGCTCCTGCGCCTGCTTCAGAGCGCAGTCAAAAGAAGTGCCGTTTATGGTCATGGAAGAGATAATATAGTTGCAGGTGCCGTTCAAAATACCGGTCAGGCTGCTGAATTCGTTGGCGGACAAGGCGGAGCGCAGAGCCTGGACAACGGGAACGCCGCCGCAGACGCTGGCTTCGTAACCCAGAAACAAGCCTTTATCCTGGGCCAGGGTGAAGAGCTCGTTACCGGCTTCGGCCAGGAGGGCCTTGTTGGCGGTGACCACGTGCTTGCCGGCGGCAAGGGCCGCCCTGATCAGGGCGCCGGCCGCGTCCAGGCCGCCCATGAGTTCAACTACCACCTCGATTTCCGGGTCGTTCAAAAGCTCTTCCCGGGAGCCGCAGAACCTGGCGCCCTCGGGCATGGCGCAGGCGCGGGTTTTGCCGGGGTCGCGCACCAGGATGGTTTTGATGCGGATATCGCGGCCCACGCGCCGGATGATTGCTTCGCGGTTTTCTTCCAGAATGCGGATCAGGCCGCTGCCCACGGTGCCAAAACCGGCCAGGCCCAGCATCAGAGGCGCGGCCTGGGGTTTAAGGATCTGGCTGTCGTTTTGCACAGAAAACTCCAGTTACGCCCAAACGGCGTTTGCTAAATGTGAAAGTGAATGATTCAATATTTCAGCATAGCCTTGCCCCGGACTGGCTGTAAAGACATAAAGCGAAACCGGGACGTTTTTCAAAAGCATATTCCCGGGCTGTTTCCCTTGTCTGCGGGCGTCAATCTGGTAAACTGTCTCCCATGCGTAATTCCCGCCTTTCCCAAATTTCGCTTTTGCTGCTTTGCCTGGCGCTCAGCCTGACGCAGGCCGCCTGCGCCACCCCGCCCTACAACTACGGCACGACGGACGAGGAGCTCAGCGCCGACCTCAAGCACCTGCCGCAGGATTTGAACGCCTATCTCGGCGACCCCCAATACGCCGACCTGCCGCTGCTCGGGGAACAGGCCCGGAGCGAGGCGGCCGGGCGGGCCAGGGAACGTTTTTTCGCGCCCTGGCAGCCCAAGGCCGAGCCGGTAAAGATCCAGGAGGCCATGTGGGGCATGTACGCCCTCAAGCCGGAGCGGGGCTTTGCGGAAAATTTGCGCCCCTACCCCCGGGAACGCTGGGAGGCGCTTAAGGAAAACTGCGCGGCCGAAACTTACCCCAACGCCGCGATCCTGGCGGTGACGGTACGCCAGGCCGACCAGCGCCTCATGCCGACTTCTTCCCCCTATTTCTTCGACCCGGCCAGGGCCGGGCAGGGCTACCCCTTTGACTACCTGCAAACTTCCTCGCTCCCGCCGGGCAGCCCGGTGCTGATTTCGCACCTGTCCAAAGACGGCCAGTGGGCCTTGGCGGAGAGCGCCAGCGCCGTCGGCTGGGTGGAAATCGGGAGTTTGGCCCGGGTGGACGAAGCCTTCATGAAATTCTGGACGGGCGCCCCCCTGGCCGCCGTCACCGCCGAGGGCGTTCAACTGGCCGACGGCAAGGCCGGGAACGCAAAGCGGCCGGCCGAAGCCCTGGCCCCGCTGGCCGTGTCCGCCGGCATCGGCACGCTCCTGCCCTGCAAAAGCGCCCCGAACGGAGCCCTGACCGTTTACTTTCCCGAACGCAACCCGGACGGCTCGGCCCGCATCAGCGCCTGCGAACTTTCCACGGCGCCGGCTCCGGAGCAAGCCGCGCCCTGGCCGCTGGCCTTGACGCGGCGCAACCTCGCCGCCCTAGGCAACAAGCTGATCGCCAGGCCCTACGGCTGGGGCGGCTATGGCGGCAACCGCGACTGCTCCTCCCTGCTGCGCGATCTGTTCCTGCCCTTCGGCCTGTGGCTGCCGCGCAACTCCGCCGCTCAGGCCAATATCGGGCAAAAAACCGACCTGACCGGGCTGCGCCCCCGCGCCAGGGAAAAAGCCATTCTGGAAGAAGGCCGGCCGTTCCTTTCCCTGATTGCCATGCCGGGGCACATCGGCCTCTATCTGGGCGCATATGAGGAGCGGCCGGTAATGTTCCACGCCCTCTGGCGCATCCGCACGGTGCGGCGTTCCCTGTTCGGGCGCAACCTCGACCGCAACAGCGTGGTGGGCAAGGCCGTGATTACCACGCTCACCCCGGGCGCGGAGCGCAAGGACATTGGCAGCCCCAACAGCCTGCTGGACCGCGTCAGCAGCATCAATCACCTGCCGCGC
>JAISDX010000001.1 GCA_031264465.1 Deltaproteobacteria bacterium
CTACGGTAGGGCCGATGATTGGGGTGAAGTCGTAACAAGGTAGCCGTAGGGGAACCTGCGGCTGGATCACCTCCTTTATAGAGAACTTCCCGACTCGCTATTTAATTGGCAAGGAACCATAAAAAGCCGAGGAGCAATCCCCGGCTTTTTTGTCATGTAAGGCGGCAATCTGGTTTTTGCTGTTCAGGTTATTTTTAAGGAAGCGCAGCTTAATGAGGATTTTTGTTTCCTGGCGAGGAAGGCGAGTTCCGGGCGGAGCGAATTGTATCAAGACATACATGAGCTTCGCACGGGAGGAGCCTGACGCGGCCAGGGAGCAAAAAGACCATTAAGCTGCGTTTCCTTAAATTGGCTGGCCGGCTTCCTTGTTATTGGAGCTGGCCCAACCGGCCAGAGCCGCCGCCAGGCCGCAAGCCGCCGCCGGCATGATCCAGCCGAAACCGTATTCGGCCAGGGGCAACAGCTTGGTAAAACCTAAATGCAGCAGGCCGCGCCCTTCCAGCACAAGGCAGGCGCTGGCGGCCATGGCCCCGAAGGTGGCGCCCTTGAAAGCGGTGTTATTGATGAACTGAGCCCAGGCAAGGGACAAAATGACGACCGTGAGCGCGCCGGGGTAAATAATGGCCAGGATGGGATCGGCAAAAGCAATGATGGCGGACAGGCCGAAATTAGCCGTGACGGCGCTGAACAGGCAGACCAGGGCAACGACCGCGTTATATGGGAGCTTGCCGCCGCTGATGCTGGAAAAGAACGTGCCGGTGGCGCCGGCCAGGGCAATGGCCGTGGCCAGACAGGAGATGGAGACGATTACGCCGAGCATGATGGAACCGAAGCTGCCGAAAATGCCGGTGGTAATGAGCACCACCAATTGCCCGCGATCCACGTCCATGGGGTAGATGGCGGACACCGTGGCCCCAAGGTAGCAGAGGCCGCCGTAAATGATCATGAGAAGCACGGCCGCCACCAGACCAGCAATGCTCATGGACATGAACTTGGCGCTGCTGGAGGTATGCCCCTTGGCTTTGAGGGCGTTGATCACCACCAGGCCGAACATCATGGCCGCCAGTACGTCCATGGTCTGGTAGCCGGACATGATGCCCGTCTGCATCACGCTGTCCAGGCGGGTGGCTTCGTTGACCGGGCCGATGGGCATCAGGATGCCGCCGAGAATGATAGCGAAAAGGCCGAAGAATTTAAACGGCGTAAGGTATTTGCCGACGATTTCCACCATTTTGGATTCACGTAGCGTAAAGGCCATAACCACCAGAAAAAACAAGGCCGTAAAAGCCGCCATGCTCAGCCCGCCGCCGCCGGTGAGCGGGGCAATGCTGATGGCAAAGGTGGTGGCGGCGGTTCTGGGCAGGCCGAGCAGCGGCCCCAGGCAAACCACGATTGCTCCCATCATGAGCGCCGCCGGAACGCGCCCCAGCCGGTACATGAGCCCTTCGGCCCGATCGATGCTGCCGGAGGTCAAAAGGGCGTAAAGAGTCAGGAGGGCCAGCCCGATATCCGAGACAAAGTAAAAAAGGAAACCGGTCAGCCAGGCTTCACCGGCCCCAAGCCCTATGTACGGGGGAAAAATTATATTGCCGGCCCCGAAAAACATGGCGAACAGGGCCATGCCCACAATAACCGAATCTTTTACCAGAAATTTCATTCTACCGACCTCTTTTTCATTCCGAAGAATCTTCCGGACTGTTGAACCTCAACTATTCAAAACCAGTCTCGGCAAAGAGGCCATATTTTGACTGCAAGGCTGTAACACATCCAAACCCGGCTTCAGGCAAGGGCTGTGCGGCGGCGTGAAGCGGGCAACCATTATCCATACCCGGCCACCAAGGGCCGAGCTCCAAATTATACCCCTGTCCCGGAAAAAGTCGATACCCTGGAGCGCTTTTTTTCAGGCCCGGCAAGGAAAGGCGGCGCCCGGCCCGGATTAAAGTTGGAAAAATTACAGTCAACTTTTTTAACTTTTAGTTGCAATTTTTCAGCCGGACTGTTATTTTTTTACTAAAAAGAGTTGACTGGCTTTTAAAAAATTGATTTCACCCATGAAAACCGCACAACTTAATGCTTCCGACCAAAAAACCCTGCGGGCGTATGGCCGGCTGGCCGAGCAAATCGGCAATCTTCTGGGGCCTTTTTGCGAAGTGGTCATTCATTCGCTGGAGAACCTGGATGCCTCGGTAGTTAAAATTGTTAACGGGCATAATACCGGGCGTGCAGTAGGCGCCCCGATCACCGACAAGGCTTTGAAAATTCTGAATCAATACCAGTCCGTCGCCGAGCCCGAGCCGCCGCTGCCCTATTACGTGAAACACAAGGATGCGACGCTCTTTCGCTCCGTCACCCACGTGATTGAGGGAGAAAACGGCCAGCCCATCGGGCTGTTCTGCATCAACATGAACCTGTGCGCGCCCTTTGCCGAACTTTGCGCCGCCCTGGTGCCCGGCCTGGTCACCGGCGTTTCGGGCGACAGTGAATATTTTGGCAGCAATCCGGCCGAGGCCGTCAGCCAGGCCTTGCGCAAGAGCCGCATGGAAGTGGACCTGGAAGAAGGACTCAGCCCGAAGCAGCGCAACCGGGCCATTGTAAAAAAGCTTTATGAGGCCGGGATTTTCAAGTTGAAGGAATCCATAGCCTTGGCGGCGGAGGAGCTCGGCATCACCAAACACACGGTATACAAACATTTGCGGGAGTTTAAAAACGGGCCGGCGCCAGATGCCGCTGAGCCTTACGGCCCACAGCTTTAATGACGGGATAACTTTCAGTAAACGGCAACCAAAGAAAGAGGTGGACATTATGGCTCATAAAGACCCTTCCAAGTTTAAAATCGGCACCCAGCTTACCCTGCTCGGCCGCAACCCCGGCGAACAGTACGGTTTTGTGAACTCGCCGGTTTACCGCGGCTCCACCGTGGTGTTCAAGAGCATGGACGACATTGAAGCCGGCCGGGCCCGTTTTGCCTACGGCACGCACGGCAACCCGACCATAGCCAACCTGGAGGACGCCTGGACCGCCCTGGCCGGGGCCGCCGGCACGGTCATGGCCCCTTCCGGCCTGGGCGCCATTTCCCTGGCCCTGTTCGCCAGCACCAAGGCCGGCGACCATGTGCTTATGCCCGACTGCGTTTACCGGCCCACCCGCAATTTTTGCACCGGCATCCTGGAAAAATACGGCGTGGCCGTTGAATACTATGACCCGATGATTGGCGCGGGCATTGAAAAATTGATGCGCCCCAACACTTCGACCCTGTTCATGGAAGCCCCCGGCTCCCAATCCTTTGAAGTGCAGGACGTGCCCGCCATGTGCGCCGTGGCCAAAAAGCGCGGCGTCAAAACCATCATCGACAACACCTGGGCCACCCCGATTTTCTTCCGGGCGCACGAACTGGGCTGCGACATCTCCCTGGAAGCGGGCACCAAGTATCTGGGCGGCCATTCCGACCTGCTGCTGGGCATAGTTTCGGCCAACGCGGCAACTTGGCCGGCCCTGCGCTCCGCCTACGACCTGATCAGCATCCTGCCCGGACCGGAAGACTGCTTTCTGGCCCTGCGCGGCCTGCGCAGCATGCACCTGCGCCTGAAAGAAGCCGAGCGCCGCGGCCTGGAAATGGCCCACTGGCTGAAAAAGCGCCCGGAAGTGCTCAAGGTGCTGCACCCGGCCTTCCCCGAGTGCCCCGGCCATGAATTTTGGAAGCGCGATTTTACCGGCTCCTCCGGCCTGTTCTCGGTGGTGCTGGATCCCAGGTACACCAGGAAGGGCCTGGCCGCCATGCTGGACGGCCTGGAACTCTTCAGCATGGGCTTTTCCTGGGGAGGTTTTGAAAGCCTGGTCACGCCCTTCGACTGCGCCGAATACCGCACCGTTACCGTCTGGAAGCCGGGCGGCCTGGCCATTCGCCTGCAAATCGGCCTGGAAGATATGGAAGATCTCAAAGCCGACCTGGACCAGGGCTTTGAGCGGCTCAGGAAGAATAGTTAGAGTGGTTCACGCTTGCAGCGTGAAGCGCTCCAGGGTTGGGAACGCCTCCGGCGGGCAGGGCTCTGCCCTGCACCCGCCAGGGGCGTGAGCTCCCCTGGACCCCGCAACATTATATTCGTTCGTCCGCGCCAGGAGCGTTAAGTTAGGTAAAACAATAAGTTACCAAGGGAGAGGTCATGCGGGAAATATGGAAGAGCGCCCGGGAGCGGATCAAGGGCGGCTGCAAGGTATGCCCGGAATGCAACGGCGTGGCCTGCGCCGGCTGGATTCCGGGCATGGGCGGCGCCGGCACCGGCTCCTCCTTCAAGAACAATTTTAAGGCTCTGGCGCAGAGACACCTGGTTATGCGGGTGCTGCACGACGCCAATAACCCGGACTGCGGCCTGGAACTATGGGGCAGGAAATTTTCCATGCCGGTGCTGGCGGCGCCGGTGGGCTCCATTGTCTGGCATCTCAAGGGCGAGTTTTCGGACAACGCCTATATGGAACAGGTGCTGGAAGGGAGCGCGGCGGCCGGGGTACTGGCCACGGTGGGCGATACCCCCGATATCGACCTGTTCAAGAGCTACCTGGACCAGGCCGGGCCGCGCTGCTCGAACCTGGCTCCCTTTATGAAGCCCTGGGCGGGCGATGGAGCGGTGCGCCGCTTGGAACTGGCCGCCCGGGCCGGCTGCGGGATTTGCGGCATGGATGTGGATTCGTGCAGCCTGCCGGCCCTGCGCGGCACCGGCGCCGCCGTGGAATCGCTCAACGGGCGCAAGCTGGCGGCCGTTATTGACAGGGCGCACCAATTGGGTATGAAATTTATAGTTAAAGGCGTCATGAGCGCTGACGAAGCGGTAATCGCGGCGGAAGCCGGGGCGGACGGGGTGGTGGTTT
Source organism: Deltaproteobacteria bacterium (assembly GCA_031264465.1). Taxonomy (GTDB): domain Bacteria; phylum Desulfobacterota; class Desulfovibrionia; order Desulfovibrionales; family Desulfovibrionaceae; genus WRHT01. The sequence goes on from JAISDX010000001.1 coordinate 4,864, forward strand.
CCAACCACGGCGGCCGGGCGCTGGACCACTCCCGCGCCACCATAGACGCCCTGCCCGAAGTGGCCGCAGCCGTGGGGGCGCGCTGCGTGGTGCTGATGGACGGAGGGCTGCGCACCGGCACCGACGTGCTTAAAGCGCTGGCCCTGGGCGCGAAAGCGACCCTGATTTGCCGGCCGGTGATGATTGCCGGGTGCGGCGCCGGGGCCGAGGGCATTGCCAAATTTTTCAACACGGTTCGCGAAGATTTGCTCCAGGTGATGCAAATGACCGGCTGCGCGAACCTGGCTGCGGTCAGCGGGCGTATACTCGGCTGACCTTAACTCACCGGACCGCGTGGGCGGCCCATTCCGGGCACGAGAGGTCCGTCCTTTGGAGGAAAATACATTGAAAAGAACCCTGGTTGTCGCCCTGGCCGGACTGGCCTTCGGCTTTGCCCACCTCTTTACCGCAACTCCCGCAGTCCTGGCGGCCAAAAAAAACGCCGGCGAAGTGGTGGTCTACAACTGGTCCGAGTACATCCCCCAGGATGTGCTTGATGATTTTACCGAAGAAACCGGCATCAAGGTGGTGTATTCCACTTATGAATCCAACGAAGCCATGTACGCCAAGGTAAAGGTGCTGCGCGGCAAGTCTTACGACATCGTGGTGCCGAGTACCTACTTCATCGACCTCATGATCAAGGACGGACTCCTGCGCAAGCTGGACCATTCCAAGATTGCCGGCTTTGAGAACATTGACCCCAAGCTCCTCAATCAGGCTTATGACCCGGGCAACGCCTACAGCATCCCGTATATGTGGGGCAGCATGGGCATCATGATCAACACCAAGTACGTTAAACCCGGCGCCATCACCAAGTGGAGCGACCTTTTGAAGCCCGAGTTCAAGGGCAAGGTGATGCTCTCCGACGACGCCCGCGACAGCATGGGCGCGGCGCTCAAGGCCACTGGCAAATCGGCCAACAGCACCGACCCGGCCGACATTGAAGCCGCTTACGACTTCCTGGTGAAGTTGCGCGGCTCGGTGCGCGTGTTTGACATTACCGCTTCCAAGCAGGCCTTTGTGGGTGAGGAAGTCACCGTGGGCACCAGTTGGAACGGCGACGCCCTGGTGGCCCAGGAAGAGAACGACGCCCTGGAATACATTTACCCCGAGGAAGGGGCCATTGTCTGGGTGGACAGCTTTGCCATCACCTCCGGCGCGGCCAACGTGGAAAACGCTTACGCCTTTATCAGCTACCTGCTGCGGCCGGAAGTGGCCCTGCGCTGCATGGAGGAATATCAGTATTCCACCCCCAACCTGGGCGCTCTTGAGCTGCTTGACGAAGACCAGTTGAACAACCGCACGCTCAACCCGGCCGCCGAAGACCTGAAGAACAGCGAAACTCTCCTCGGGGTTGGACAGGCGCAGACCATTTATGATCGGTACTGGGAACGGCTTAAAGCTATAAAATAATTCCAGTTCCCGGTTGAACAGGTTTAACTTGCGGCCGGGAATGGTATAAGTTGGTTATAGTGCGTAAACGCACAATGAGAGTTTGCGCACAGTTAAAAAATGCACGCTTTGCGCGCGCGGCCTGACCGGTAAACCGCGCGCGCAAAGCTTAAATTTTTTAAGCTCGTTGTTTTGTTGATGAAAAAATAATTTCGTTGACCCCTTTTATTTGGCACGCAAGTTGCTTATATAGGAGTACAACATCGGCGCTGAAGGAATAAAAGCTTCCCCCTGCTTGTTCCTTTGTCAGGTTTCCCCCCTTATGTACCTGAGCGCCGCCCGAGCCCTGCCTAACCCCCCCCATGGTCAGTGAGCTCTTGAGGCACAGCCCTCATTGACCGCTTCCGGCTCCCCCTGCTGGAAGCGGTCACTTTTTTGCCAAACGGCACTGGGGGCGGAGCCGCGTATGCGGCTCCGGCCGAACCTGTAACCCGGTTCAGCCAGGAGGCGTCATGCATGTTTTTATAGTTTACGCCCACCCCAGTGAAGATTCCTTTACCCGCCAGGCCAGGGACAAGTTTATTGAAGGGCTTCTGGCCGCCGGGCATAGTTACGTCCTTTCGGACCTCTACAAGATGAATTTCAAGGCCGATTTGAGCGAAGCCGAATACCTGCGTGACGCCAATTATCGCGATTACCCGCCCGTGGCCGCCGACGTGCTGGAGGAGCAGCGCAAGATCAACGCCTGCGACGCTCTGGTGTTCATTTACCCGGTGTTCTGGACCGAAGCCCCGGCCAAACTGGTAGGCTGGTTTGACCGGGTTTGGACTTACGGCTTCGCCTATGGCGAGCGCGGCATGAAACGGCTGGATAAAGCGCTGTGCCTGTGCATTGCCGGTAAATCGCCGGAAGACCTGGAGCGGTGCGGCGAACTGGCCGCCATGCGTAGCGTGATGCTGGGCGACCGCATTGCCGACCGGGCCGCGGCCGGGCAAATGATTGTGCTGGGCTCGACCGCCAAAAAGAATATGCAGGCCCGGGAAGCAAACTGGGACAAGAACTTGCAAACGGCCTTCCGGGCCGGGCTGGAGCTTTGAACAGCCCGCATCGGCGCGTTGCGCCCCGCACGGCCGGCAGCCCGCGTATCCGGCCATTGGCCGGATACGCGGGCTGCTCATCGTCAAATCGGAACCGGATTTATTTTACGGTCAACTTGAGGAAACGCTTTTTGCCCAGTTTGATCACGTAGCTGCCTTTTTTGAGCGGGGCAAGCGGGTCTTCGCAGATGGTCTCGTCCACGCTCAGGGCTTTTTGGGCCACTAGGCGGCGGGCTTCGCCGCGCGAGGCGGTGAGGCCGGCTTCGGTCAGGAAGGCGATGGGGGCGGAATCTTCACCCTCGGCGCAGGCATACTCGGGCGTGTTGTCCGGCACGCCGCCGTCCGCGAACACCGCGTTGAATTCCTGGCGGGCTTCCTGGGCCGCTTTTTCGCCCTGGTAGCGGGCGGTGAGTTCCATGGCCAGTTCTTCCTTGGCCAGTTTGGGGTGGAGCTGGCCGCTTCCCACTTCCTGGCGCATGGCGTTGATGTCGGCCATGCTTTTGTCGGAGAGCAGTTCGAAATAGCGCCACATCAGTTCGTCGGACACGGACATGAGCTTGCCGAAAATTTGGGAGGCGGGTTCGTCAATGCCTACGTAGTTGCCCAGTGATTTGGACATCTTTTTTACGCCGTCCAGGCCTTCCAGGAGCGGCACGGTGAGCACGCACTGCGGTTCCTGCCCGAACTGGCCCTGCAGGTGCCGGCCCATGAGCAGGTTGAAAAGCTGGTCGGTGCCGCCCAGTTCCACGTCCGACTCCATGGCGATGGAGTCCGAACCCTGGAGCATCGGGTAAAGCAGTTCGTGCAGGGAAATGGGCAGGTTGTTCCTGAAGCGGTTGGCAAAGTCGTCGCGCTCCATGATGCGGGCCACGGTGGAGCAGGCGCAGAGCTTCAGCACGTCGGCGAAGTTCTTGGGGGCCTGCCAGGTGGAGTTGAAGCAGATTTCGGTCTTTACCGGGTCCAGGATTTTGAAGACCTGCTTCTTGTAAGTTTCGGCGTTGGACATGACCTGCGCCTCGGTCAGGGGCGGGCGGGTGTCGGAACGGCCGGAAGGGTCGCCAATGCGGCCGGTGAAGTCGCCGATCAGGAACATGATGTGGTGGCCGAGCTGCTGGAACTGGCGCATTTTCTGCAAAACCACGGTGTGCCCGAGGTGCAGGTCGGGCGCCGTCGGGTCCATGCCCAGCTTGACGCGCATGGGCTTGCCGCGCGCGATTTTTTTGCGCATTTCCTCTTCGCTGACCAGCTCGACCGCGCCGCGCTTGATCAACTCCATCTGTTTATCAACTTCCGCTTGGCTCAATTTGCTGGCTTCTTTTTCGGACATCTGTTTTCTCCATTTTGCTTGGCTGCTGCTTCCAAGTATTTTAGCTGTGGCAAATTCGGCCGGCAATGTCAATCAAACAACGGTCGGCCCCGCTTCCTGCGGGGCACTCCCTGTCGGGCCGGTGGGGCGCGCCGGGGGCGTAAACCGCCGGGGCGAAGCCCCGGCTCAAAGCCCTGGCAAATGTGCCGCTTTATACGCCCGGCCCTCCGCTGCGCGGCCAGCCCCACGTCCTGTGGGGGGTGACTTGTGCGGGCGGTGGCCGGTTAAGATCGGCCCGGGCGTGATTTTGACTAATCACCGGCTTTGATCTATCCTGCCGCTGCTCGCTTTTTTCAGGCACCGCAAATTAAAGGATGGAATTATGGCAAATATCCGCTCTTCCTATACCGGCGGCGTGAACTTTTTCGGCGGCAACGACCCGCTGGAGTTGATCCGCCAGTACGGCTCGCCCCTCTACGTGTACAACGAAGAAATGCTGCGCCGCCGCTCCGGCGAGATGCGCGACCTGGTGAAACTTCCGTCCTTTAAAGCTTGCTATTCGGCCAAAGCCAACGCCAACCCGCATCTTTTGCGCATTGTGCGTTCGGAGGGCCTTTTGGTGGACTCCATGAGCCTCGGCGAACTGCTTATGACCAGGGCCGCCGGTTTTGAAAGCGATGAAATTTTGTTTGTCTGCAACAACGTCAGCGCCGAAGAATTCAAACAGGCCCAGGCCTCCAGCCGCGTGGTCAGTGTTGACTCCCTGTCGCAGCTCGAGCTTTTCGGCAAAAACGTGCCGGCCGGCAGCCGGGTGATGGTGCGGGTGAACCCAGGCATCGGGGCCGGGCATCATAAAAAAGTGGTTACCGCCGGCAAGGAGACCAAGTTCGGCGTAAACGTGGAAGATTTGCCCAGGGCCGTGGAACTGTGCGAAAAATACAAGCTGCAACTCTTCGGCATCAACCAGCACATCGGCTCGCTGTTCATGGAGCCGGACAAGTTCCTGGCCGCCGCCGCCCGCCTGCTGGAAATCGTCGAGCCGTTCAAGGAGTTGGAAATTATCGACTTTGGCGGCGGTTACGGCATTCCCTACCACAAGTATGAGAACGAGGCGCGTCTGGACCTGGCTGACCTGGGCCAGCGTTTTGCGGCCATGCTGGAGGAATTTACCGCCAAAACCGGCTACCGGGGCAGGTTCGTGATCGAGCCCGGGCGTTACGTGCCGGCCGAAAGCGGGGTGCTCCTGGGCTCGGTTACGGCCGTCAAGAACAACGGTCCGGTACGTTTTGTCTGCACCGACGTGGGCTTTAACATCCTGCCCCGCCCCATGCTGTACGACTCTTTCCACGACGTGGAGATATACAGACAAGGCAACCCCGCCCCGGACTCCAGAACCATGCCGCAAACCCTGGTGGGCAACATTTGCGAGAGCGGCGACATCCTGGCCCGCGACCGCGAACTGCCGGAAGTGCAAGAGGGCGACGTGCTGGGCTTTCTGGACGCCGGGGCCTATTGCTTTGCCATGTCCTCCAATTACAACCAGCGGGTGCGGCCGGCGGAAATCCTCATTGACAGGGCCGGCAAGGTCAAGCTGATCCGCCGTCGCGAAGTTCCGGAAGATCTGATTGCCATGGTAACGCCGCTGGATTAGCGGAGCGACCTGGTGAGCGCGTGCCCCGGCTGCGCCTGTGGCCGGGGTTTTTGATCATGTTATGAAGTTATGCGCTATTTTTTTTGTATGCTGCCACGGAAGCGGTTAGCGGGGCCGGAACCACGCGGAGGGGTAAAGTATGTTGGGAAAAAAACTGTTATTGACCCTGGCCTCGGACGAGCGCCATTTTAAGGCCGCCCGCGCCCTGTTCGCCGAATACGCGAAAATTCCCGGCTTTGCGGAGGCCTATGCCGGCAGTTACGCGGACGAGCTGCAAAACTTGCGGCGCGACTACACCCCGCCGGACGGGCGCCTCTACCTGGTTTTTACCGGCGGCCAGCCGGCCGGTTGCATAGCCATGCGCCGTTTTGACGAAGGGCGTTGCGAAATGAAAAGGCTTTTCGTCAGCCCGCAATACAGGGGACAGAACATCGGGGTGGTGCTGGTGCGGCAGATCTTGAACGACGCCCGCGAGTCCGGTTACACCTCGGTGGTCCTTTCCAGCCTGGAAAGCATGAAAACGGCTCACGCTCTTTTCCGCAGGGTGGGCTTCAAAAAGATCAACCCGCCCGAAGCTTCGGCGCCGGCAGGGCGGGAAGATGCCGCCTATTTCGAAAAACAACTTTAAGCCAGCAGGGCGGCCCGCAGGGCCGGCGCCGCTTCCAGGAGCGTTTGCACGCAACGCTCGTGCATGCCCGGATCTTGGACGCGGCGGTAAACCGGCACGGATATGCTCACCGCCGCCAGGGGTTCGCCGCGCTTGTCCAGGAGCGGCACGCCCACGCAGTACAGCCCCTGGTAGTGTTCCTCGTTGTCGATGCTGTAGCCGCGCCGGCGGATTACTTCCAGGTCTTTCAGCAGCGCTTCCGGCGTGGTCAGAGTGTTGGGGGTGAACTGCTCGTATTCGAACTGTTCGCACAGGGCCCTGGCGTATTCCGGCTTGAAATGAGCCAGAAAAGCCTTGCCGATGGAAGTGCAGTACATGGGCCGGCGCTGGCCGATGCGCGCGCCCAGCTTCATGAAGGCTTCGGTTTCGTAGCTGGCCAGGTAAACCACCTCGGTGCCGTCCGGCACCGCGAAGTTTACGGCCTCGCGCGTGCTTTCCGAAAGCTTTTTAAGCTCCAGCATCAAGAGGGGGTTGAAGTTGCGCCGGCGCAGCACGCTTTGCCCGAGCACGAAAAACTTGCCGCTGTTGCTGTATTTTTGCGTGCGCGGGTTGGCGGTGAGGTAATTTTTTTCCTTCAACGTGGTCAGGAGTCGGAAGGTGGTGCTCTTGTCCAGCCCCAGTTCCTTGCCGATTTCCGTAACTCCCAGTTCGCCGTGCTCGTCCAGGAGCTCGATCACCGACAGGGCCTTGAGCACGCTTTTAACGAATTTTTTATCCGAACCGCCGTTTTCCATTCCTCTCGCCCCCGTTACGCATCGTTATCTACAGCCTTCATAATACACTTCCCTTTTCCGGCAAAGCCTTGACGCAACCTTACAATAAGCGTAGAGTTGCGCAAAGAGGTACATTGTGCCGTTATACGGCATATTAACAAAAATTGTCGCCGCTGGCAACCAGACCTGTTTGAGGAGGGCTCGCAACATGTCAAAGCGCCGGATGAAAACCATGGACGGCAACACTGCCGCCGCTTATGTCTCTTACCCCTTTACCGAAGTGGCGGGCATTTTTCCCATCACCCCGTCTTCTGAAATAGCCGAACTGACCGACGCCTGGAGCGTGGAAGGCAAGAAAAACCTGTTCGGGCGTCCGGTGCGGGTTATGGAAATGCAGTCTGAAGGCGGCGCCGCCGCCACCGTGCACGGCGTGCTGCAGGCCGGGGCTCTCGCCACCACCTACACCGCTTCGCAGGGTCTCCTGCTGATGATCCCCAACATGAACCGCATTGCCGGCGAGCTTTTGCCCGCCGTGTTCCATGTGGCTTCGCGCGGGGCCGGCACCAATTTTTTGAGCATATTCGGCGACCACCATGACGTTATGGCCACCCGCCAGAGCGGTTTTGCCATGCTTTCCTCCCGTTCTCCCCAGGACGTCATGTACCTGGGCGCGGTGGCCCACCTGTCGGCCATCAAGGGCAGCCTGCCGATTATCCACTTTTTCGACGGCTTCCGCACTTCGCATGAAATGCAGAAAGTGAGCCTTCTGGAATACGACGAACTGGACAAGCTCATGGATTACGAGGCCGTGGACAGGTTACGCGCCCGTTCCATTTCGCCCGGCCGGCCGCACGGCGTGGGCATGACCAACAACCCGGACATCAGCTTCCAACTGCGTGAAGCGATTAACCCCTATTACGACAATTTCCCGGGCGTGGTTTCCCACTACATGAAGGAAATCAACAAGCTCACCGGCCTGGATTACGACTTCTTCAATTACCACGGGCACCCCGAAGCCGAGCGCGTAATTGTGGCCATGGGCTCCGGCTGTTCGGTGCTGGAGGAAACCGTGGATGCCATGACGGCCGCCGGCGAAAAGGTCGGCATGGTCTGCGTGCGTCTGTTCCGCCCCTTCGTGGCCGCCAAGTTGCGCCAGGTGCTGCCCGGGACGGTGAAAAAACTGGCCGTGCTGGACCGCACCAAGGAGCCGGGGGCGCGTGAGCCTCTGTTCCTGGACGTGCGGGCCGCCCTGTACGAACTGGCCGCCCCGCCCCTGGTGGTGGGCGGCCGTTTCGGCCTGGCTTCCAAGGAGTTCACCCCGCTGGACGCGCAGGCCATTTTTGCCGAGTTGTCTCTGGACAAACCCAAGGACAACTTCACAGTGGGCATTAACGACGATTTGAGCATGACCTCGCTCCCGCCCGCCCCAAAAGCGCTGCCGCTCAACCAGGCCGGCGTGACCGCCTGCGTGTTCTGGGGCCTCGGGTCCGACGGCACCGTGGGCGCCAACAAGAGTTCGGTCAAAATCATCGGCGACCATACCGACCTTTACGCCCAGGCCTACTTTGCCTACGACTCCAAAAAATCCGGCGGCGTGACCATGTCGCACCTGCGCTTCGGCCCCAACCCGATCAAGTCGCCGTACAAGATTCTGGAGCCGGATTTCGTGGCCTGCCACAACCAGGCCTACGTGCACAAGTACGATATGATGAAGGGCCTGAAGCCCGGCGGCACTTTCCTGCTCAACTGCCAGTGGACGGAAAAGGAACTGGACAGGCAACTGCCCGGGCGGATCAAGCGCTACCTGGCGGAAAACAAGATCAACTTCCACATCATCAACGCCGTGGACGCGGCCATCGAGTTGGGCATTGCCGGGCGCATCAACATGATCATGCAGTCGGCCTTTTTTGCCCTGGCCGGGATTATCCCGCAGGATGAAGCCATGCGCTACCAGCGTGAATCGGTGTACGAAGCCTACGGCAAGCAGGGCCAGGCCATTGTGGACAAGAACCTGGCCGCTCTGGAAAAGGGCGTTTCCGGCCTGCGCCGGGTGGCGGTGCCGGCCGCATGGGCGAAGGCCGAGGACGAACCCGTACCGGAAGACCCGGGCAAGCCGGAGTTTTACCGCAAAATAGTCGAGCCCATTCTCAACCAGAAGGGCGACGACCTGCCGGTGAGCGCCTTCAAGGACTGGGCCAACGGCAGTTGGCCTTTCGACATGAGCCTGTACGAAAAGCGCGGCATTGCCGTGAGCACGGCCAGGTGGATTCCGGAAAACTGCATCCAGTGCAACCAGTGTTCGTTCATCTGCCCGCACGCGGTCCTTCGCCCGCGCCTGTTGACCGACGAGGAAAAGGCCGAGGCCCCGGCCGGCGCCAAGACCGTGCCGGCCACCGGCTTTAAGGGCATGAACTACCATCTGGCCATTTCCACCCTGGACTGCACCGGCTGCGGCCAGTGCGTGGGCGCCTGCCCGGCCAGGACCAAGGCCCTGGAAATGTACTCGCTGGCGGAGCAGCAGCCCCAGGCCAGCGCGGTCTGGGAATACGTCGAGCACCAGGTGCCTTACCGCCCGCTGCCCGAGGGAGCGCCGGTCAACGTCAGGAACAGCCAGTTCCTGGAGCCCATGCTGGCCTTTTCCGGCGCCTGCGCCGGCTGCGGCGAGACCCCTTACGCCAAGCTCCTCACCCAGCTTTACGGCGACCGCATGATGATTGCCGCCCCGGCCGGCTGCTCCACGGTCTGGGCCGCGGGTTCGCCCACGGTGGCCTATACCCGCAACAAAGCCGGCAACGGCCCGGCCTGGGGTTATTCTCTGTTTGAAGACGCCGGCGAATACGGCTTCGGCATGTTCCTGGGCGTCAAGCAACTGCGCGACACCCTGACTTTGTACGTGGAAGAGGCCCTGCTGAAGGATTACCCGGCCGGGCTGAAGCAGGCTTTGACCGTCTGGCTCCAGGGCAAGGACGAAAAGGAAGACACGCACGGGCGGCGCTATGCCCTGGAAGAAGCCTTGAAAAAGCACCTGGGGGAAGATGCGCTGCTGAAAAAGATTTACAGCCTGCGCGACTACTTCGTGAAGCGCTCGCACTGGATTATGGGCGGCGACGGCTGGGCTTACGACATCGGCTACGGCGGCCTGGACCACGTGCTGGCCCAGAACCAGGACCTGAACGTGCTGGTGTTTGACACCGAAGTGTACTCCAACACCGGCGGCCAGTCCTCCAAGGCCACGCCGCTGGGCGCGGTGGCCCAGTTCGCGGCCGGCGGCAAGCCCACCCGCAAGAAGGACATGGGCGCCATCTTCATGTCCTATCGTTACATCTACGTGGCCCAGGTGGCCATCGGCGCGGACAAGAACCAGTGCCTGAAGGCCTTCACGGAAGCGGAAGCCTACCCCGGCCCGTCCATTGTCATCGCCTACGCGCCCTGCATCAACCACGGGCTCAAGGGCGGCCTTGTCAACGGCCTGGACCAGGAAAAGAGCGCGGTGGAAGTGGGCTACTGGCCCCTGTACCGCTACAATCCGCTCCTGGCCCGGCAGGGCGAAAACCCGCTCCGACTGGATTACCAGCAGCCCAACGGCAAATTCAAGGAGCACCTGATGCGTGAAGTGCGCTACGCCAGCCTGTTCAGCGCCTTCCCCGACAAGGCCGAACAGTTTGCCGGCGAAGCCGCCGCCAACGCCCAGGCCCGCTACGAGTATTACGCCAGGCTGGCCGGCAGGCAATAACCGGTCAAGATTCCATAAGCGGCGGAGCTCCCGGCCTGGCGCCGCGCCAGGCCGGGAGCTCTCTTTTTGCCCGTTGCTTTTGGGGCGCGGCGTCGATATATTGAAAATATGGAAACTACTTGCCGCTGTTCAGGAGAGATTATGAGAAAAAATATTTATTTTGCCATGCTGATCCTGATGTTATTTATAGCGCAAGCCTGTGCGAGGCAAAAGGCAGGGAATGAAGTTTATAACGCTCCGCAGCCGAATTTTTCAACGCCGGTGTCCATTGAAGAATTGCGGTCGGCTTTTTACGGATATAGTGTGGTGGCTATTGTCGCAGCCTTGCGCGAAAACAATGAAGCCAACTGGAATATGCTTCTCGACAAAGCGCGGGCTGGAGAAGGCGATTGGATTTACGCGCTGAATGCCTATGTCGCGCCAGGAGCGGATGCCGCCAACTCAACAGCGATTATCGTCAGCATGGCGACAGCGCTTTCCAATAATCCGGAAGCTGTTTTAAATTTGGGTTTTTCTCGTGGCCCTTCGCTGTATCAGGTTTGCTCCCTGCCTTTTATCGAGCCGGAATATAAGTTTCTAGAAGATTACGCCAATAAAACGCTTCATGCTTTGCAAAAAATAGATAAGCCATATTTACTTGATTTAAGGGACTATTGCATACGGACTTTGCGTGATTCCTGGAATCATTTGGAGAATTAATTTAGAGCTGACGGTTATGCTTTATCAAGGGTTGGGCTTGCCGCCAGTCTGCTCAGGGCGGCGGCGATTTCATCATAACCTTCGGCCGAGTCGATGACCACTTTGCCCCGGCTTCCGGTAAAAGCGCCGTGATCCGCGCAGGCCCTGGCGCAGCCGTTCAGCACCGCGGCCAGGTCCGGCGCAAAGTCCTCGGCCCGCGCGTTCAATCCTTCCCGGATGTCGTGTTCCGGGAAGGACCGACGCAGACGCGCCACCAAGGCGCGGCGGTCATAGCGCGGGTTGCAGCCGCCGCAGTACTTTACCCCGATGCGCACGCGGATTTGTCATTCCTTGATTTTGGCGATGGCCTTGGCCAGCCTTTTCTTGTGCTCGGTGTTGCCCTGGCGCGCAATCATGATGCGCTGGGCCTGGGGCGAGCCCGCCCCGTGCATGGACTCGGTGCGGTAACCCACGGCGGCCGTGCCCAGGGTGAGGTTTTCAATCAGGCGCAGGATCTTGAGCCGGTTTTCCGTGGCTACTCCGGCCACGCCCTTGAGGTATTTATCAATGTAAGGGCCGAGCTCGGGGTGGCGGAAGTCCTTTTCCGAAGGCGCGGTCACCATCAGGCCGCCGGCGATGTCCTCGGCCAGACGGGTGATCTCGTACGGGAAGCGGGTGACGTTCTGCTTGCAGACGTTGGCCAGCATGAGGTCGATCAGGTAGTTGCCGGACCGGGTCTTGCCGCCTT
>JAISDX010000089.1 GCA_031264465.1 Deltaproteobacteria bacterium
CAAGATCGAGTTCGACCTGCCGGTGCTGGAAGCCATTGAACAGATGAACGAGCGGCTGGACGGCAAGGGTTACCCCCGGGCTCTTTCCGATGAGGAAATCAAAATTCACGGCCGGGTGCTGGCCGTGGCCAACGCCTTTACGGCCATGGCCCGCCCGCGCTCTTACCGCGCCGCCATGGATATGGAAACCGTGCTTTCCATCCTGGAGAAGGAAGGCGGCAGCTACGACCAGCACATTGTACAGGTGCTGCGCGACGTGCTGCATTCGCCGGCCGGGGAACAGATTGTGGCCACGGCCGCCCAGTCGCAGGCCTAGCAATACGGACGGAACGGATCTGAAAATACATAAAACCGCCGCGCGGCAAAGCTTCTCCACTTGGCTTCGCCGCGCGGTTTCAGGAAACGCAGCTTAATGGCCTTTTTGCGCCCTGGCCGTGTCAGGCTCCTCCCGAGAAAGGTGTTGAATCATGAAATTTAATAAAGCGACGGCTTACCTGGGCCAGGCCCTGTGCCTTTCCCTCTGTCTGTTTCTGGCCGGCTCCTGCGCCCCCGGCGGGGCCAGGCTGGCCAGCCGCCAGTTTACCCACGCTCCGGCCGACAGCGTCAGCCGGGCCGACCCGGGCTACATCCAGTACATGGAAAAGCTCTCCATGCTCGGCCAGTCGCATGAGCTTGCCGACATTGTCTCCGGCTCCAACCTGAGCTGGCGGGCCGGCGGCTCCGAGCCGACCCCGGCCGTGTTCCTGCAGCGTGCCGGGGTGTGGGTGCGCATCCACCCGCAAACCGTGCTGGCGCCCGGGCGCTTGTCGCCCCTCAGCCAGCTTGGCGGCCCGGTTTTCTGGAGCAGCCTGCAAAAAGGCCATATTAACGGCCTTTACCTGGCGCCGCTGGGCGGGGCCGGCGGGCTGTGGGACTACGAAGGCGGGCGCTCTTACAGCGGCAACGACGACGTGGCCCAGTTCGACCTGGCCCGGCATATCGGCACGGAAGACGACTACAAGGCCGTTATCCGCAGCGCCCAGAACAGCCAGGCCCTCACCGGCGCCGCCCTGGCGCCGGCCGCACCGGGCGTGGGGCCGGATTTTTTCCTGGCCGTGCGCGACGTGCGCGCCTACCCCGGCCTGTATTGCATGGTGGAAGTGCCGCGTGAGCAATGGAGCATGCTTTCATCTTTGAAAAGCGGCGAATGGAGCCTGGAAGAGCTTTCCTCCACCCAGACCGCCCAGTTGGAGCGTTACGGCATTGCGCCCACTTCCTTCCGCCAGGACAAGCTGAGCTTTCTGGATAAATCCGGCTGGGGCGCCACCAGCGAGGTGCGCGGTCTGGACGGCAACATGCGGCGCTGGGTTTACCGCTACTACGGCGACTACAAGCGCCCGGTGCTCAACTGGGCCGACCCGAGCTCCACGGCCCGTCAGGTATTGAGCGGCAGCGTGATTCGCCAGGTCGGCATGCTGGGCAACGGCCTTTCCGGCTACAGCGTGGCCCCGTTTATCGGGCTGGAGCGCGACGACGCGCTCTCGCTTTCCGGCGCGGTGGCGGCGGCGCAGCGCAAAAATACTTACAGCATGGCCCTTTCCGCTTCGCTGGATCTGGCCCGGCAAATCCGCAGCTACGGCGGCTGGAGCTGGCTCAGCGACCAGTTGCCGCTGCCGGTCATGCAAATGTTCCTGGAATCCGGCCCGGATTTCGTCATGGACGGGGTCACCAGCCCGGCCGCCGAGCACGCGCTGTTGAGCGGCGACGCCGCGCTCCTGCGCTTCATGCTGGACGAAGCCATGCGCAGCGGCCTGGATTTCCGCCGGCTGGTGCATTACTCGACCGGGCACGAAGGCATCAGCTACAAGCTGCCGCACCTGCAATACCTGCGCGACAGCCGCGAACTGGTCGGTCAGCGGGCCGGGCGGGCCGACGCCATTTACCGCCGCGTGCTCGACCAGGCCCGGCAGCCGCGCACTCCCGCGCCCGGCCGCCTTGCCGGCCAACTGCCCGCCTACCCGATCACAACAGCGGGCGGGCAGGTCAAACCACCCGCCCAGCCCTCCAGCCAGGCGCCTGCCGGCAAGCGGGAGCTGATGGCGGCGGATTTTGAAAATAACGTGCTTTACCAGACTCCGGCCGGCCTGGCCGCCGCCGCCCTGGGCCTGCCCCTGGACGGCGATCTTTCGGAAAGCGACAAAGCCGAAATACGCAAGGGGCACAGCCTGCTGTTGACTTTCAAAGCCATGCAGCCCGGCCTGCTGATGCTCTCCGGCCAGGACCTGACCGGCGCCATGCCCCTGAACTGGACGTCCATTTACGACACGGAAAGGGAATGGAAAAAATATCTGGCCACTTTGGGAACCTACCCCCTGCAGGGCAGCACCCGTTCGGTGGTGGTGAACGCGCTGGGCCTCCCCCAGGCCAGGAATATATACGGCCCCATTGACGAGCAGACTTTCAACCCCGACTCCTTTCTGCTCTGGCTTGGCGAGTTGATGAAGCTGCGCGAGGAACTGGGTCTGGCCGGGGGCCAGATGACCGGCCAGCTCAAGGGCGAAGACCCCAACCTGGTCTGCCTGGTGACGGAAGTGCCGGAGCGGGAGGTGTTTGTCATCGCCCTGTACAACTTCACGCGCCAGCCCATCAGCGACACGCTGCGCACCGGGCAGATTCGCGAACTGGCAGCGGCCATGCGGCGGCATGACGGCAAGATTGTATATGGCAACCCGCGTTTGCCTTACATCGGCGCGCACGAATTGTCGTTGACCATTCCGGCCTGGGAAGCGGTGATCATCAAAGTGGGGAAATAGTTTTACGTTCCGAAGTTCTCCGCGATGTCCGCAAAACTGCCGGCCACCGACTGGAAGATATCCACCAGCACCGGATCAAAGTGGGTGCCCCTTCCCTCAACGATGATCCGCTCCGCCTCCGCGGCTGTGACCGGCTGTTTGTAGGGGCGCTGGGAAATCAGGGCATCGTACACGTCGGCAATGGCCATCAGCCGTCCCTCCAGAGGAATGTCCCGGCCGCGCAGGCCGGCCGGATAGCCGGACCCGTCCCACTTTTCATGATGCGTGCCGGCGATGGCGCGCGCATGGAGCAGAAAGGCGTGCTCGGTGGTTTTTTTCGCGATGCGGTCAATCGCCTCCACGCCGATCGGCACATGCTGCTGCATCTGTGCGAACTCTTCCGGCGTCAACCGGCCGGGTTTGTTCAAAATGGCGTCGGAAATGGCGATCTTGCCCACATCGTGGAGCTGCGCCGACGGGATCAGGAAATCCATGTCCCAGGCGGCAATCTCTTCGGCGTAGATCCGGTCCTTCTGCATTTTGTCCACCAGAAGTTCCAGGTACATCTGGGTGCGGGTGACATGACCGCCGGTCGCGTC
>JAISDX010000163.1 GCA_031264465.1 Deltaproteobacteria bacterium
TCTTCCCTGAAGCTTAACCCCGGCAACATGATCGCTATGAACGCCATGCTCCAGCTGGCTTACAAGCTGAGCCGCCTGGAAGAAGCCATGCCCCGGCTGGAAGCCGCCTTGGGCCTGGCCGAAGACGAAACCGTGCGCTTTGCCCTGGCCGGCTGCCTGAGCTACCTCGGGCGCGACGACGAAGCCCGCAGCCACCTGGAAATTTTATTGGGGCACAACCCTGGCAATGCCAGCGCCCAGGAACTTTACGCCCATCTTGCGGCGTAAAGGATCCGGACCGCCTGCCATCGGTCCGGGTTCATCCCCTCCCCAAATGATTCCCCGGCCGTCAACGCGGGTTTGCGGCCGGGGGATCAATCCCGCGCATACCGCTGTGAGTCATTGAACCCGACAGGGAAACTGCCGGGTTCGACGCTTTTTCCGCGCGAATCCGGCAAATTCGATTGATCTTATCCAGTTAATATAATACTGAATTACAGCGCGGTTGGCGACTTTGATGGAGCGGGAGGGAATCCATGAAGATAAAAACTCGCTTATTGGCATTGCTGATACCGGCCATAGTCGTTGCTTTCGGACTTTTGGCCGTGTTCAGTTACACCCAGGCCAACCGCCAGTCCGGCAACCTCGCCGAGTCCCAGGCGCATCAACTGGCCCTGGAGCAAGGCGAAGTAATTTTCGGCAAGTTCCGCCAAGCGGAAACCGCCGCCTCTTCTCTGGCGGCCTCCCTGGCCTGTATGACCGAGGAGGATGAACCCGGCCGGGCGCCCATGAACCTGGCCGTCAAAGGCGTCGCCGCCTCGTCCCGGAATTTTTTCGGAGTCTGGGCGCTCTGGGAAGCAAACTCCTACGACGGCCGCGACGCGTACTTCGTGGGCGACGAAGATTTCGGCAACGCCGAAGGCCGGGCCAACGTCTACTGGCTGAGGAAAGGCGGCGAACTGTCTTATGACATTTCCGAAGACTACAACAAAGAATATTACTATTACGAACCGCTGCGCCGGAAGCGCATTTTCACGGTCCCGCCGTACCGCGACCTGGATACCGACGGGCAAGTGCTCATGACCAGCATCACCATGCCGATCCTGAAGGGGGACAACGCGATTGGCGCGGTTGGCGTTGTGGGCGTGGATATAGAGCTCGAATTCATCCAGCATCTCATTGGCGGCATCAAGCCCCACGATACCGGCTACGCCATGCTGCTATCCGACCAGGGCGCCGTTCTGGCCGCGCCGCCGGAAGTTATCTCCAAGCTGCCGCCCCCGGCGGACGGAGACTTGCCCGTGGCTCCCGCGGACCTTCTGGCCCGCATGCGGGACGGCAGGCCTTTTTCCCTGCCCGCCGAGTCGGCCCTGAACGGCGAAGACATGCTTTGCTTCTACGTTCCTTTTAAGCTCGACTCGTTTGACGCCCCCTGGTTTTTCATGGTGGCGCTGCCGGAAGCCAAGGCCATGGCCGAATCCAAACAGGGCCTGCTTATCCAGATGGGCTTCAGCCTGGCCGCCCTGGCCGTGCTGGTGCTGCTGGTCTTCCGCACCGCCAGCGCCGTTTCCGGCCCGCTGCGCCACATTTCCGCCCACGCCCGGGCCGTGGCCGACGGCAGGCACGACTCCGAACTGAACCAGAAAGGCTTTGTCCTGGAGCTCAAGGAACTGGCCGCCGCCCTGCGCTCCATGCTCGACTCTCTCCTGGCCAGCATGGCCCAGTCCGAGGAACGCCACCGTGAAGCCGTCCGTGGCACCGAAAAAGTCCGCGAAGCCATGGCCGAAGCCGAAAAAGCCAGAGCCGTTACTGAAGCCGGGCAGCAGGCCATGCGGGAAATGGCCGGCCGGATCAACGCCGTCTCGGAAAAACTACAGCGCACCTCTCATGAACTGACCGAGAATATCAGCCGGGCCGCCCAGGAAAGCCACGGGCAAAACTCCCTGGTCGACGAGACCATCAGCGCCGTTTCCGCCATGGCCGCCTCCACGGCCCGGGTTTCCGGCAACGCCGGCGAAGCGGCCGAGGCCACCGATCGCGTCGCCAAACAGGCCGACGCCAGCGCCCGGGTGATGAACAGCACCATTGAAGCTTTTGAAAGCATCCGCCGCGAGGCCGAAACCCTGGACCACGAAATTGACGGCCTGGGCAAGCAGACCGAATCCATCGGCGGCATCCTGGGCCTGATTAACGACATTGCCGACCAGACGAACCTGCTGGCCCTGAACGCGGCCATTGAAGCGGCCCGGGCCGGAGAAGCCGGGCGCGGCTTTACCGTGGTGGCCGGCGAAGTGCGCAAGCTCGCCGAAAAGACCATGAACGCCACCAGGGAAGTTGACGACTCGCTGCAAGGCCTGCGCGGCAGCATGAAAGTAAGCGCCCAGGGTCTGGCCCGCACCATGGACACGGTTCGCTCCACCCTGGAATTGGGCAACGAGGCCAAAGGCGCGCTCATGGAAATCGTCAACCTGGTGCGCGGCATGAGCGGGCAAATCCGCAACATCGCCGAGCTTTGCGGCGAACAGGCCGCCACGAGCGAACAAATCCGGGGCACGGTGGACCGGCTTGGCCAGCTCAGCCTGACGGTGAACCAGGCAATGGAGGAAAGCACCTCCATTGCCGTGGCCCTGCGCCCGGAAGCGGACGAACTGGCCCACCTGGTGGAGCAGCTCTCCAAAAAATAACGCGGCCGCCCCCGCACCGCATTCGAGGCAAC
>JAISDX010000164.1 GCA_031264465.1 Deltaproteobacteria bacterium
TGATACTCTTTCTTTCAGACATGCAAGCCCCCATCAGGGTTTCAAAGTTTCAGCCTAGAGGGGCTTTCTTACTTTGTATACCTTGATGGGGGCATATCACTACTTAGGGGATTTTGATATCAATAAAAAAAGCGACGCAGTAATCATGATTCCTCTCAAGCTTTCCCACATTGTTGATAATTTGAAGGCCGCCTATCAGCTTGTTGCCATCTAATTTCAGCTATTCTTATATGATATATCATAATAACAGCGGAGTGTTTATGGGATTGCGCGGATGGGTTTATAAAAAAACAGGAATTTGTTTAAAAAAACGGAGCTGCCTGGATAAGCGAGCGCGGATGCTGAATATGCTTAAAGGAGACAGCTCTCTGGGAAAGTACAGTTACATGCAGGGAAACAGTTCTTTCTTTAATGTTCATATCGGATGTTACTGTTCAATTGCTCCCAATGTCACAATCGGTGATATACAGCATCCGATAAGCTGGCTTTCAACGCACCCTTTTCAATATATTCCGTCAACAAAGTTTAAAACATTGCCTTATGAAGGTGAACCGCACAAGAACAACCAAGTTATAGTTGGAAATGACGTTTGGATATGCCGCCATGCCGTAATTCTAACCGGTGTGCAGGTAGGAGATGGCGCGATTGTTGGCGCGGGAGCTGTTGTCACAAAGAATGTTCCCCCATACGCTATTGTCGGAGGCAACCCTGCACGGATTATCCGCTACCGCTTTGATGAAAAAACAATCACGGAATTATTGAGTTTAGCCTGGTGGCAGCTTGAACCCGAAGATATGGATGGAGTAAATTTTGCCAATATTCACGAAGCTATTTTGCAGATTAAGCAGATAAAAATGAATAAACAGCGCCGGCTACCAGTAACATAACCGCCGCTGTGCAAGGCGTGGCGCTGGATAAGAGATCAATATTGCCAAGGTATTTTTTGATGCCATTGCCAGAGCCCTTGCGGAACATGGGCACATGATGCGCGGGGGCAGCATTGTGGACGCGACTATTATCAATATTTTAAGCCCGGCGGATCGCAAGGCTTTGGGAGAAATGTTGATGCCGGCCGACCTGCTGCGCACAGTGGTGCAACGGCAGCTTATTCTTGACGGCTTGCGCCAGGCAAACTGGCGGCATTTTGCTCGCCTCCGGCAGTAGCCTGGCTCAGTCCGGCTTGCGCATGCAGGCGAAAAAAGTCAGGAGCAGGTAAAAGAGCCCGCTGGACAGCACGAAACATAACAGCGCTTCCGGCCAATGATCGGTAAAAAGATAGGAAACCGTAACCTCAAACGTGGTGGCCATTGCAAAGGTCAACACCGCACCCACTATCAGGGCGGCTACGACTCTGGCCAGTCGGTTGGAAATATCCATATCTGCCTCTTATCCTTTTTATGGTTTACGCTTGGCAGCCGGCAAGCCCATTCTTCCCGGCAACTGAGCCGCCAGAATGGCGACAAAAATCAGAAAACAGCCAATTCTTTCGCTTGGCGTCAAGAGTTCGCCGAGTATCAGCCAACCGGCCAGGGCGCCGAAAACCGCTTCCAGGCTGAGCAGCAGGGAGGCCAGTACCGGAGCGACGTATTTTTGCCCGGCAATCTGCATGCTGTAGGCCACGGAACTGGAAAATACACCGGTATATAACAGCGGGAGCCAGCCTTGAAAAACAGCGTTTAAATCGGGCTGTTCCAATATGGCCGCCGCGATGGCGCTCAGGCCGGAACAGACGAAAAATTGCAGGCTGGCCAGTTTGACGGCGTTTACCAGTGGGGCGTAGCGGTCAATCACCAGGATTTGCGCGGCGCTGAATACGGCGCAGACCAGCACGAACAAATCGCCCAGGTTCAGGGTGAGCGCTTCCTTGATGCACAAAAGATACATACCGGCAATGGCTGCGGCGATACACAGCCAGATGCGGCTGGAAACCCTGCGCCCGAACATAAGGCCGAACAGCGGCACCAGCAGGATGTAAAGGCTGGTAATAAAGCCGGTTTTGCCGATGGAGGTGTAAATAAGCCCGATCTGTTGGCAGGAGATGGCCGCGAACAGCACCAGGCCGCAGTAAAAACTGGCTTTCAACAGCAGTTTGTCGCGCAGGATAGGCGGGGCCTTTTTCTGCTCGGCTTTTTTGCCGCGCCCCTGCAGGTAGTTGATCAGGGGAAAGAGCGGCAACAGGGAAAGGCCGCCGATAAAAAAGCGCACGGCGTTGAAGGTGAACGGGCCCACGTGATCCATGCCCATGCTCTGGGCTACCAGTGACAGGCCCCAGATGAGAGAAGTGCCGGCCAGGAGCGCTATGCCGAAATGCGTGTTGTTCATGATAATCTAGCGGGGTCGATTTTTTCCCCGGGCTTTGCTAAATTACGGTTAGCAGTGGGGGAGGCCGGAGCCTAACACAAGCCTGAGCGGGTTGAAAGCGGGAAAATGGAATGTTTAAAATCGGTTTGGCGCTTATAATTGCATTTTGCCTGACGGTCAAAGCCTGGGCGGACCAGCCGCCGCCAGACACCCGCATGATGCGCGAAAGCGGCGGGCAGGTGGACGGCGTGCGCTGGGGGAGCGAGCCTTACGAGCCTTCCACACCCAAGCCGGACTATCAGCATAAACTTGAGCGCAGTTCCAACCGCGACCCGGATACCTGGCGCACCAACCGGACCAACCGGCGCGACCCTTCAGAAAATTCGCCCAACAAATAATAGAGCGTTTCACACTTGAAGCGTGAAG
Organism: Deltaproteobacteria bacterium; assembly: GCA_031264465.1. GTDB lineage: Bacteria > Desulfobacterota > Desulfovibrionia > Desulfovibrionales > Desulfovibrionaceae > WRHT01. The sequence continues at coordinate 2,728 of JAISDX010000164.1, forward strand.
CGCTCTAACGCCCCGGCCGTCAGTATGCCGGCGGCTTTATTATTTGTTCAGTCAGCTCCCCAAGGCCCAGATAGCGCCGTTGGGCAGGTCGGGGAATACTTTCGCGCCGTAGCTGATCACCGTCTTGCGCACCGTGAATTCGGGCCAGAGCCCGAATTCGGCTCCCAGCGCCTTGAGCAGGGCGACGGCCGTGGGGGTGACGGTTTCGCCCTCGCCGGCAAAGCCGCGCACCGGCACTCCTTCCAGAAGCCGCAGCACCGCCGGGGCCGGGGAAGGAATGCGTCCGTGCGCGCAGTTGATGGAGCCGTCGGCCAGGGGCAGGGGGCTGCAAATGAAGCGACCCGGGTCCAGCAGGCAGAAGATGCGGCAGACCAGGCAAATATCCAGAATACTGTCCAGGGCGCCGACTTCGTGAAAGGTCACGTCATCGCGGCTTTTACCATGCACGGAGGCCTCGGCCTCGGCCAAAAGGCCGAAAGCCCGCAAGGAAAGCTCCATGGCCGGCTCCGGCATGGCCGAAGCCCGGATGAGTTTTTCAATGTCCGCCATGCTGCGGTGGGCGTGCTCGGGCGGCAGAGTGACGCGCGCCCCCCAGCCGCCAATGGCGTTGACGCTGCGCTCTTCCAGGCTGAGGCTTCCTGCCAGAGCCGGCAGGCGCAGTTCCGCCAGCAGGGCGTCAAGCTCGGCTTGATCCAGCTCGACGAGACTGGCCAGCCCGCTCAGCATCATGTCGCCCGACAGGCCGCCGGCCGCGCGCACGGTCAGCACCGGGCGGCCGGGTTTGCCGCGGTGCTTGTGCCCGTGTTCATGGTGATGCTCGCGCTCATGCGGGTGGGGATGAACATGCTGGTGGTCGTGCCCGCCTTCATGCGAATGGTGCCCGTCGTGAGCGTGGCGTCCGTGATGATCATTGTTTTCGTGTTGATGTTTAGGCTCGTGGTGCATGGTCCTTGCCTAGTTTTTTTCATGTTCCGGATTCAGGGGATAGTCGGGTTTGCCGGCCAGGCCGCAATAGCCGCGTCGGTCTTCCACCGGCCCCCATTTGGGCTCGGCCCAGCGCCAGGCCGCGCACTCCATGCCCAGGCAGCCGTGCCCGCTGGTCATGTCCCGGGGGCAGGCGTATTTTTTTGTTTCTTCGTTTTTCATTTGTTCCACCTCATTTAAAAGCCCGGTCCGCCAACAGCATGGCCAGGGCCAGCACCTTGGTGCGCTCCGGCAGGCTGGCCGAAACCAGATACTCTTCGTCCACGTGCATGTTGCCGCCTATGGGGCCGAGCCCGTCCAGGGTGGGCACGCCTTGTACGGCCGTAAGGCCGGCATCGGCCGCGCCGCCGGTGGCAATGCCTTTCAGTTCCAGGCCGAAAGCCCGCCCGGCTTCCCGGGTGATTTCAAACAGGCGGTCGTTGTCCGCGCTCTCCCGGAAGGGCTGGTAGGTGATTACTTCGCCCATTTCCACGCGGATGCCGTTGCGGTTGTGGCTGTCCAGGATTTTGCGGATCTGGCCGAGCAGCATTTCAATTTGCTCCAGGGTGGAGTAGCGGCACCAGACTTCGGCCCAGGCTTGCTCGGGCACGACGATGGACCCGCTGCCGCCGCCCACCAACCCGAAATTGACGTTGTAGCCGGCCGGGTCGTTGGAAAGGGCGGAGCATTCCAAGGTGATGGCGGCCAGAGCGTTGACGGCGGAGACGCCTTCCTGGAATGAGTTCCCGGCGTGCGCTCCCTTGCCGTAGACATTAATGCGGAAAAGGCTGCCGCCGTCGCGGGCCAGCACCAGTTCGCCGCCGACCCGGGCCGGTTCCAGAAAAAAGGCCGCCTTGGCGTTTTTGCAGCGTTCGGTAACATATGGCCCGGAACCGCTGGAGCCGATTTCCTCGTCGGTGGTGTAAATAATTTCAACCGGCGGGCAGGGGGTTAACTCTTGCATGGCCAGCAAGGTCTTGATGGCGAAAAAGCCGGCCACGTTGCCGCCTTTCTGGTCCAGCACGCCGGGGCCGTAGCAGTTTGCCGCGTCGCGGCTGAAAGGGCGGCGGGCGACAGTGCCGGCGGGAAAGACCGTGTCGCGGTGCCCGACCAGGAGCAGTCGCCGGACGTCCCTGGCGGCGCCCTCGGGCAGGAAGATGCCGGAAAGCGGGTCGCCTACCGCCCGGTCGGGGTGGTGGCGCAACACTTCGCCGCCCAGCTCCTTAAGGCGCCTGGACAGATATTCGCCCAAGGCGTTCACGTCCTCCACGTCGTGGCTGCCGCTGTCCATGTTCACTGCTTCTTTCAGCATGGAGAACATTTCCGGGGTAAATTCGTCCACCAGAGAGCTTATTCTCTCCGCGCACAGCTTGATATCCATGGTTGAATCCTTTGTTCCGGTTAGCGGGGATGGGTGTAGTCTAAAGATAAACCGTCCGCCTGGCAATGCAAATGAAACGACAAAACCGCGCTGCGAGGCTGCGGCGCGGTTTTTGCCAGGCGATAAAAACAAGGGCGCCTTAGCGGCGGCGCAGAAGATGCAGGGCCGCCAGCAGGGCGAAAGCCCCGCCGGCCCAGTAGTGCAGACGTCTTGGCCCGAGCAGGCCCAGCAGGCAGAGGCCGAAGCTGGCATTCAGAAGGCCGATTTCATATTTTGCCGGTACGGAATACAGCAGGGAGCGCAGAGTCCGAGCGCAGCCCCGGCCTCCTTCTGCCTGTTCCGTAGGTTCCGCAGGTTCCATGGCCCCGAGCTGTTCCTCCAGCAAGACGGCGGCCCGGGCGAGGTCTTCCCGGGAAATGGCTGCCGGGTCGTAAAGCACCAGAAGGCTCCCGGTAAGGAGGTTGGACCTTGTTTCCAGCACGCCGGGGTATTCATTCAACATGGCGACAAGGCCGCCCACGCTGTCCGCATCCTTGAGAGCGGGGTGGCGCAGGCGTACCCGGCCTTCGCAAAAACTGGAAATCATGATTTTTTCTCCTTCCTTGCGGGCTTAAGGCCGGCGGGCGTGGTTTTGTGCCGCCCGGCCGGCTTTGCCCGTTTTGCGGGTGGCGTGGGGGCGGCTTCAAGCGCAAGGCTCCCGGCCGGCAGCAGCGGGCGCATGCTGCGCACGGCCAGGGCCGAGGTGGTGGCGTTGTGCAGGAAGGCCGAAAATGCGGCCGGGATAAAGCCCAGAATGCCGCCCACCAGGAACAGGCTGTTGTAGATGACGGAAATTTTGAAGTTCCGGTTGACGCGCTCCAGCATGCGGCGGCAGATCCGGCGTACGATCAAAAGGTCGGACAGGTCGCCGTGCGTCAGCACCACGTCGGCCACCTCCTTGGTCATGTCGGCCCCGCTGCACATGGCCGCGCCCACGTTGGCGGCGGAAATGGCCGAGGAGTCGTTGATGCCGTCGCCCAGCATCATCACCGTGTTGCCTTGGGCGCGCAGTTCGGCCACCATGGCGGCCTTGTCCCCGGGCAGGAGCCCGGCCCGGAATTCGTCAATGCCCGCCTTCCTGGCGATGCTGGCCGCGGTCATGGGGTTGTCGCCTGTGAGCATAATGACGCGCTTCATACCGTCGGCCTTGAGGGCGGCTATAACTTCGGCGGCGTTGTGGCGGATTTTGTCTTCCACCATGATCAGGCCGGAGAGTTCGCCGTCCATGGCCAGGTAAAGCACGGTGCGGCCTTTGGCTGCCTGTTTTTTCACTTCACGGCACTGTTCGGCCGAAATGTTCACCTTGCAGTCTTCAAGCACAAAGTGCTCGCTGCCCAGCACCACCCGTTTGCCGTACAAATTGGTGGCAATGCCGTGGGCCACAATCAACTCGACTTTGGCGTGTTCCTCGCGGTGGCTGAGGTTTTCCTCCTCGGCTGCCCGCACCACGGCCTGGCCGACCGGGTGGGGGAAGTGCTCTTCCAGGCAGGCCGCCACCTTGAGCACATAGTCGCGCTTCAGGCCGACAAAGGGTACTACCTCCACCACCCGGGGGGCGGCTTCGGTCAGGGTGCCGGTTTTGTCCACCACCAGCACGTCGGCCAGGGCCAGCGCTTCGGCGAACTTGCCGCCCTTGATCAGCACGCCGTGCTGCGCCGCTTCCTGCAGGGCGGTAAGGATGGCCAGCGGAGTGGACAGGCGAATGGCGCAGGAATAGTCGACCAGCAGCACCGAGCCGGCTTGGTTGGCGTTGCCGGTGGCGGCCAGTACCAGGCCGCTCAGCAGAAAATTGTAAGGGACGATAGCGTCGGCGGCCCGCTCGTACCTGCCCTGGATGGAAGCCTTGGCGGCTTCGGATTCCTCGATGTCGCGCAGAATGGACTGGATGCGGGTATCGCTGCCCACGCGGGTTACTTCAACCCGCAGTTCGCCTTGCTCCAGCGCGGTGCCGGCGTATACGCTGTCGCCGGGAATGCGGCGCACCGGCATGGATTCGCCGGTCATGCTGCTCTGGTTGACCATGGCTTCGCCGCCGACCACCTTGCCGTCAACCGGGATAAGATGTCCGGCCCGCACCACCACCACCTGCCCGAGCTGGATGCCGCGCAAGGGTTGCAGTATTTCCGCGCCGTTCACCAGCACCCATACTTCGTCTATATTCAGGGCCAGGCTTTCGGCCAGACTCCCGTGCGATTTCTTGCGCGTCCAGTCGGCCATGAATTCACCCAGGGCGAAGAAAAACACGATGGAGCTCAGCGAGCGGAAGTCGCGTTTCAAAAGGCAGACCATAAGGGCGGCCGCGTCCAGTACGTCCAAATTGAGCTTGCGGCTGCGGATAAGCGTTGCCAGTCCGCGCGCCAGATAGGGGATGGATTTGAACACGGCCGTGACCGAGCGGACCGCCACCGGGAAGGCGTAACTCATGACTTTGCCGGGGATGGGGTTTTTTACCTCTACGTCCGCCGGCTGTTTCACGGACCGCTTGGCATCCGTAACGGTGATCAGCACGCTTCCGGTACTGGCGGAAACTTCCACCAGCACACAGCCCGGCAGGCCGTGGATGAATGCGGCCAAATCCGCGCCACTTACGCCGTCGGCCCGGTCGGTCGGGCGCAGGCGGATGCGGCCTGGTATCTTGTGGGCCACGTAATAGTACTTTTGAAAATCAATCCCGGAAAAAGCCGTGCCGATGTTGCCCAGTGGTAGGTGCATAAAAACCGCCAAATGTTCAAAAAATACGGGATTCCCGCACCCGTCCTCCGTCGGATGCGGAGGCAGGATGCGGGAAGCAAGGTTGATAAAAGACTAGGCCTTGGCGGAACGGCGACTGGCGCTTTCCTGCCTGGCTTCGGCCGCGATGTCGTCAAGATTTTCCTTGGCGGTGGACACTACGCCCTTGGCTTTGTCTTTCAGGTCCATGGTATGGCTCAGCACGGAAGCCATGCCTTTACGAATGGTTGCGGAATTGCGGGAAAGCAAAATAGCGGCGGCGGCGCCGATAGCGATTCCCGCGCCCAGACAAAGTCCGCATCTCCACCAGTTACCCATGATAACTCCTCCCAATAATTAAACTGTTTGTGTAATAGAGCGTCTATTATACACTAGGTCATATAAAAATAAAGTTCTTTAACATATTAATTTAATTTAAGTTTGATATTCATTGTCAATTTAATTAAATATTGATTGTTATTGTCAATTTCATTTAAAGTGAGCAAAGGCTTTTGTCCAGAAAAAAAGTGCGCGGAAAATGAAAAGGGAGGAACCCGAAGGTTCCTCCCTTGTGAGCATTTAAAGCGTATGAGCGGGGTTTAGTACATGCCGCCCAGTCCACCCCTGCCGCCCATGCCGCCGCCGCCGGGCATGGCCGGAGCGTCGTCCCTTTTGGGTTTTTCGGCCACGGCGCATTCGGTGGTCAGCAGCAGAGAGGCCACGGAAGCGGCGTTTTGCAGCGCGATGCGGGTAACTTTTTTCGGGTCGATGACGCCGGACTTGATCAGGTCTTCGTATACGCCGGTGGCGGCGTTGAAGCCGAAGCCGTCTTTGCCGTCACGCACTTTTTCTACCACCACGGAGCCTTCAAAGCCGGCGTTGATGGCGATCTGGCGGAGCGGCTCTTCAATGGCCCGGCGGATAATGCGCACGCCGGCGGCTTCGTCGTCGTCGGCCGGCTTCACGTTGTCCAGCACCTTGGCGATGCGCACGAGAGCGGTGCCGCCGCCGGCCACGATGCCTTCCTCAACGGCGGCGCGAGTGGCGTTCAGGGCGTCTTCAACGCGGTCCTTGCGTTCTTTCATTTCCACTTCGGTGGCGGCGCCAACATGAATGACGGCCACGCCGCCCACGATTTTGGCCAGGCGTTCCTGGAGCTTTTCGCGGTCGTAGTCGGAGGTGGTTTCCTCAATCTGGGCGCGAATCTGGGCGACGCGGCCCTTAATGTCTTCGCTCTTGCCGGCGCCATCAACGATGGTGGTGTTTTCCTTGTCCACAATGATGCGCTTGGCGGTGCCGAGGTCGTTCACGGAAATGTTTTCCAACTTGATGCCCATGTCTTCGGAAACCACGGTGCCTCCGGTGAGAATGGCAATATCCTTAAGCATTTCCTTGCGGCGGTCGCCGAAGCCGGGAGCTTTCACGGCCACAACCTGCAACGTGCCGCGCAGCTTGTTGACCACCAGGGTGGCCAGAGCTTCGCCGTCGACGTCTTCGGAAATGAGCAGAAGCGGGCGGTTCATTTTGGCCACCTGCTCGAGCACCGGCAGCATTTCCTTCATGGTGGAGATTTTCTTTTCGTTGATCAGGATGAGGGGTTCATCCAGTTCGCAGACCATCTTTTCCGGGTTGGTCACGAAGTAGGGGGAGAGGTAGCCGCGGTCGAACAGCATGCCTTCGACCACTTCCAGGGTGGTTTCAAGGCCTTTGGCTTCCTCAACGGTAATTACGCCCTCCTTGCCCACTTTGCTCATGGCTTCGGCAATGATGTTGCCGATAGTGGAGTCGGAGTTGGCTGAAATGGTGCCGACCTGGGCGATTTCTTTTTGGTCGCGGGTGGGCTTGGCCAGGGCTTCCAGCTCTTTCACCAGGGCTTCAACGGCTTTGTCGACTCCGCGCTTGATGGCCATGGGGTTGCGGCCGGCGGCCACGAGCTTTACGCCTTCCTTGTAGATGGACTGAGCCAGCACGGTGGCGGTGGTGGTGCCGTCGCCGGCAACGTCGCTGGTTTTGGAAGCGACTTCGCGCACCATCTGGGCGCCCATGTTTTCAAACTTGTCTTCCAGTTCGATTTCCTTGGCCACGGTCACGCCGTCCTTGGTGATGACGGGGGAGCCGAACGACTTTTCAATAACCACGTTGCGGCCCTTGGGGCCGAGGGTCACTTTGACGGCGTTGGAGAGCTGGTCGATGCCGCTGGCAAGACGCTCGCGGGCTTTGGTGTCAAAAATAATTTCTTTAGCGGACATGAGTTCCTCCTGAAAAGAACGAAAATTTGGTAGTAAAATTCAATTAGTGCAAAAAAACGTCGTTAGCCGATCACCGCGAGGATGTCGTCTTCGCGCATAACCAGATGGTCTACGCCATCCAGCTTGATTTCAGTGCCGGCGTACTTGTTGAAAAGAACTTTGTCACCCTTCTTGACGGTCATGGCGATGGCTTTGCCGTCGTCGGCAACCTTGCCCGGGCCAACGGCGATAATTTCGCCCTTGGAAGGCTTTTCCTTGGCGGTATCCGGGATAAAGAGGCCGCCGGCGGTTTTTTCTTCGGATTCAAGGCGTTTCACCAGAACACGATCATTAAGTGGCTTGAGATTCATACTCCAATTCCTCCAGAAAAAATTATGGGGTTTTTTTGATGCGCCTATGCGCTCACGGCCGGGGCAAAACAAACACAGCACGCTTTTGGAAAACGTCCTGCGCCGTATGCCTCTTCGGCCGTTGAATGCCTTTTTGCCGTTGCCGCCAAAGCTTCTGCCGAAGCGCCTTCAGAGGCGGCCGGGCTGTTGAGCATGGAGATAATAATGTTCTTTTCAGGTTTGAAAAGGGGTAAACGGAGAAAAAATAAAAAATATTTATAATATCAGATAACAAATTGATTATTTTAAGGTTTTGTCTCGAGATCTCGCGGTCAAATTTGTGGCCGGCCTGGAAAGGCAAATCGGCTGCCCAGGTATGGCGCTATTTATTTTCAGCTTGGCGATTAAGCGGTTTGCGGGCTATACTGGGGCGGAAGCACAAGTTCGGCTTTACGTAGCAAACCAAGGAGTTGACATGCGCGAAAACGACAACAACTTCCTGGCCTGGCTGGAGTTTTGCGCCGAAAAGGTTAACGCTCTGGAGGCTGAAGCAAGAAAAAGGCAGAGCGAGGACGCGGACGAAGCCTATAAAGAGGCCCTTCTGGACAAAGCGGCTTTCATCGCCAGTCTGGCCCGGGAAGGCCAGACCTACCTTGTGGGGTTGGCTGGAGAATTGCGCGAGTTTGCCAAGAAAAACCTCGGGGCATTTTCCGAAAACGCCGATTGGGCCTTGAAATTGAAGTCCTATGCGAATATGTCGGCATTGCTTTATTCCGACGAACATCAACCCGGCGCGCCCAACCTGCTGAGCCTGTTTCTGGAAGAGATGCGCGGCAGGCTCAAATAGGGCCGTCCCATATACCATATGTCAAAAGCTCTTCTACTTGATATCGGCAACACGAACATAAAATTCGGCCTGGCCGACAAGAGCGGCCTATTCCGCTCCTACAGCCTGCCATCCACCCACAACCAGACCGCCGACTCGCTCGGCCTGTACCTGCTCTCGCTCCTGCAGCACGCCGGGACCAAGCCGGCCGAACTTTGCGCGGCTCTGGCCTCGTCGGTGGTGCCGAACTTGAACCCGATGCTGCGTAAAGCCTGCGCCGACTACCTGAACCTGCGCCTGGCCTTCGTGCCGGAGGACATCCCCCTGCCGCTGGAAAACCGCTACGCCGAACCCACCCAGGTGGGAGCGGACCGCCTGGTGGGCGCTTTTGCCGCCCGCGCCCTCTACCCGGAGCCGGCCTCGATTATCTGCGTGGATTACGGCACGGCCACAACCTTTGACTGCGTGGAGGGAAACGCTTATCTTGGAGGGCTGATTTGCCCCGGCGTGCTTTCCGCGGCCTCGGCTCTGGCCAGCCGTACCGCCAAGCTTCCGACCGTGAGTCTGGACGTGGACCCGTACGGCCCTTACCCCGGCATTTCCACCAGCACCAGCATGAGCCACGGCTTTGTCTTCGGTTTTGCGGCCATGACCGAAGGGCTGTGCGAGCGGCTCAAAAAGCGGCTCAAGGGGCCGTGCTTCGTGCTCGGCACCGGTGGCTTCGCCGTAAACCTGGCCGTGGTGACGACCTCGTTTGACGCGGTGCGGGCCGACCTTTTGCTGGAAGGCCTGCGGCTTATTTTTGCAAAACAATAACAAATAAAACACCATTCCTTTATTAATGCAGGAGCGTAGCATGAGCACCATCGTTTCAGTCTGGGGCAGAGAAATTCTGGATTCGCGCGGCAACCCCACCGTGGAAGTTGAAGTTTCGTTGGAATCCGGCATCATCGGACGCGCGGCCGTGCCTTCGGGCGCCTCCACCGGCAGCCGTGAAGCCCTGGAATTGCGCGACGGCGATAAAAGCCGCTTTGGCGGCAAGGGCGTGAGCAGGGCCGTGGACAACATCAACGGCGAAATTGCCGAAAACGTCATCGGTCTGGATTCGTTGCGCCAGGTGCAGATTGACAACGCGCTGATCGACCTGGACGGCACCGACAACAAATCCCGCCTGGGCGCCAACGCCATGCTGGGGGTTTCTCTGGCTGCGGCCCGCGCCGCCGCCGCTTTCCTGGGCATGCCGCTTTATCAGTACCTGGGCGGAGTAAATTCAAAAGTGCTGCCAGCTCCGATGATGAACATCATCAACGGCGGCGCCCATGCCTCCAACAACCTGGACATTCAGGAATTCATGATCATGCCCATCGGCGCGCTTTCGTTCCACGACGCCCTGCGCATGGGCGCGGAAACGTTCCATGCCCTGAAAGCGCTCCTGCAAGCCGACGGCCACCAGACCAGCGTGGGCGACGAGGGCGGCTTCGCCCCCAACTTCAAGAGCCATGACCAGGCTTTCAAGTACATGATTCGCGCCATTGAGGAAGCCGGCTACCGCCCGGGTTCGGAAATCGCCCTGGCCATCGACTCGGCCGCTTCCGAATTCTACAAGGACGGCAAGTACGTGCTGGCCGGCGAAAACAAAACCCTGAACGCCCGGGAAATGGTGGAATGGTACGGCGAATTCACCCAGAAATACCCGCTCATTTCCATTGAGGACGGTCTGGCCGAAGGCGACTGGGAAGGCTGGCGCCACCTGACCATGGAGTTGGGCGACCGCATCCAGCTGGTGGGCGACGACCTGTTCGTCACCAACTCCGACATTCTGGCCGAAGGCATTGAAAACGGGGTGGCCAACTCTATTCTGATCAAGCTGAACCAGATTGGTACGCTTACCGAAACTCTGGATACCATTGAAATGGCCAAGCAGGCCGCCTACACCACCGTGGTCTCGCACCGCAGCGGCGAAACCGAGGACAGCTTTATCGCCGACCTGGCCGTGGGCGTGAACGCCGGACAGATCAAGACCGGCTCGCTCTCGCGCAGCGACCGCCTGGCCAAGTACAACCAGCTTCTACGCATCGAAGAGGACCTGGAAGACGCCAGCCTTTACTACGGCCCGGTTATTGCCGAGCACTTCGGCTTTGACGTGGACAACGAAGACGAATAAGCGAGCCGGCGCGGCTTCCAGAACCGCCGGAGGCCGCGCCGATTCAAATAACCGGGGCCGGCACGGGAGATTGTAATTTGCGGCTTTCCATCTTTATTCTCATTTTTCTCGTGCTCGAGGTTACTTCGATCATCAAGGTCGGGAGCGCGCTCGGTGCTTCCGGCGCCATCGGGCTGCTCGTGCTGGACCTCATTATCGGCGGCATTCTGTTCAACTTTCAGTCCCAGCGCCTGCGCACGACCATGCAGCGTCCCCTCGGAAACCAGGCCGCCGGCACCGGGCCGCTGAACGCCCTGAGCCTTTACCTGGCCGCCTTCCTGTTCGTCTTTCCCGGTTTTGTTTCAGATGTTTTTGCTTTGTTGCTCCTGTTTCCGCCCACGCGCGTACTGCTTTTGGCAGGGGTGGGACAATTTTTGCTGAAGCGCCTGGGACCGAGGATGCAGCGCATGCAGAGCTTTCGCGTTTACGACTTCAGCGTCGGCCACCCCTACGGCGGATTCCCGGACGCGGACTCCGCGAACAAGCGCGCCAGTCCGGCTGAAAACCAGGGCGATGATATTATCGAGGGCGAGTTCCGCGACGTCACCGACCTGCGGGACCGCGACCCCGGCTGCGCCGTTCTGCCGGAAGAGACTGACGGCTCCAAACGCGAGGGTTGAGTGAGGTGCGAGGCATGAGGCGCTTACCGCGCCGCTCGCCGGCTTCGCCGGGCGATGTGCCGGTGGCGAACCTTTCCCGCCTCAGGAAGTTTTCCGGGCGCGCTTCCGGTTTTGCGCCGCGTCCCTGGCCCGGCGCGCCCTCTGTCAGCATTGAAGCAATCATTTTCCCTTCCGCCCGTAAAGACCGTCCGGCCGCAGCCCGGGCCGGGTTTTGGGCGCCGCTCGAGTCGCTCCTGCAGGAACGGAACGGCGACGCGGGTATGCTGCGCCTGCGCCAGCTGGTGTTGCAGGCCAAGGCTTTGCCTTATTTGCTGGAGCGCGGCGCGCTCCACGTACCGCTGTTCACGCGCGAGGTGGCGGCCGGGGAAATCCGGGCTTTTGAAAACGAGCGCCGCTATGCCGACTACCTGGAGCGGCTGGAGCCGGAGTATTCGAAAAAGGACAACTGGATCCGGGTGATCATGCTCCTGGCCCTGCTGGCTTTTTGGAACTCGCTGCGCTACCGGGCCAGGGAATGGAACCTGGATTTTCTGCCCTACAACTCGGAAGGCTGGGTAGAAGTGGGCGCTCTGAACAAGTTTGCCCTGGGAAGCGGCGAATGGTGGCGCTGCTTTACCGCCCTGACCCTGCACGCCGACGCCGAACACCTCTTGAGCAACATTCTGTTCGGGGCGATATTTCTCCTGCTGCTCTGCCGGCGCACCGGGCTGGGCCTGGGCGCTTTCATAACCGTATTCAGCGCCGCCGCGGCCAATGCCTGCAATAGCCTGTTCCAGGCGCCGCAAACGCTCAGCATCGGGTTTTCCACGGCCGTGTTCGCCGCCCTGGGCGCCTTGTGCGGCCTGGCCGCCCTGCGCATTCTGACCGGCGCCGGCGCCGGGAAGGAGGCGTCGGGCGGGCTTGAGCAAAATCTGACTGCCCATCTGGCCGCGCATATAGCCCGCCGGGAAAGGCGGGGCATTTTTCTGAGCCTGGCGGCCGGAGTGGCTTTTTTGTCTTTCATCGGCGGCAGCGGCGCGCCCAGGGTGGATTTCAGCGCCCATGCGCTGGGCTTTGCGGCCGGGGCGGCGTTCGTGTTTTTGCCCGGCTTCCTGGCCCGCGCCTTGGCCGGGCCGAGGAGCGCCGCCCGCTTTTACGGCCTTGTCAATGGCGGTCTGGGGCTGCGCGCCCAGGCTTTTTTGCTGGCCGGAACTTTTTTTACGCTGGCCCTAGCCTGGCACCGGGCTTTTGCCATGTACTGGAAGTGATTCATGATTGAAGGCGCTCCTGAACCATTGACCGGCCGGATATACGATCGCCTGGCCGCGCTCTTCGGCTATCGCGAATTCCGCCCGTTCCAGGAAGAGGTGATCCGGGCCACTCTGGCCGGGCGCGACTCGTTTACGCTCATGCCCACGGGCGGCGGCAAGTCGCTGTGTTACCAGTTGCCGGCCAGCCTCATGCCGGGCGCCTGCGTGGTGGTCAGCCCGCTGATCTCGCTGATGAAAGACCAGGTGGACGCGGCCCGGGCCGCCGGGCTCAGGGCTGCCGCCTACAACAGCGCCGGGAGCGCCTCCGACTGGCAATATGCCGTGGAAGCGCTGCGCGCGGAACAGCTGGATTTGCTTTATCTTTCGCCGGAGCGCCTCCAGGTGCCGGACTTTATGAGCTGGCTCAAGCAGCGGCGCCTGGCCTTTTTCGCTGTGGACGAAGCGCACTGTATTTCCGAATGGGGGCACGATTTCCGGCCCGACTACCTGGCTTTGGCCGCGCTCAAAGAGCAGTTTCCCGGCGTGCCGCTGGCCGCCTTCACCGCCACGGCCACCCGGCGGGTGGAGGCGGATATCCTAAGCCGGCTGCGCCTGGCCGACCCGCTCCTGACCCGCGCCTCTTTCAACCGGCCCAACCTGTTTTACCAGATTACCCCCAAGTTGGACCTGGAAGCGCAACTGCTGGAGTTTTTGAAGGAACGGCAAGGGGAGGCCGGCATCATTTACCGGACCACCCGCAAGAACGTGGAGGCCACGGCGGCTTTCCTGCAGGGCAAGGGGATTGCGGCCCGGGCTTACCACGCCGGCCTGCCCGACGCCGAGCGCAGCGCGGTACAGGACGCCTTTCGCAACGACGAATGCCGGCTGATCGTAGCCACGGTGGCTTTCGGCATGGGCATAGACAAATCCAACGTACGTTTCGTGGTGCATGCCGACTTGCCCAAGAACCTGGAAAGCTACTACCAGGAAACCGGCCGGGCCGGGCGCGACGGCGAACCGGCCTGTTGCGCGCTTTTTTACGGCCGGGCCGACATCGCCCAACTCATGCGTTTCGCCGAGAGCCAGCCGGAGGCGGAAAGCCGGGAAATAGCCCGGCACCAGCTCTATCGCCTGCTGGATTTCACCCAGAAGGAAGGCTGCCGCCGGCGCGCGCTCCTCGGGTACTTCGGTGAGGAGTTTACCCTGGATAATTGCGGCGCCTGCGACGTTTGCGCCGGCACCGTGGAGCGTGAAGAGGCCAGCGTGGCCGCGCAAAAGCTCCTTTCGGCCATGGCCCGCACCGGCGGGCGCTTCGGGGCGCGGCACGTCATCGACATTGTCATAGGCAAGGCCAACAAGCGCATTCGGGAGCTGGGGCACGATCAACTTCCCACTTTCGGGGTGGGGAGCGACCGTGACGACGGCTACTGGCGCCGGGTAATGGACGCGATTCTGGCCCAGGGCCTGGCTGCTTTGCCGGAAGGCAGCTGGCCCACGCCCGCCGTGACCGAACGCGGCTGGGAAGTGTTGCGCGGCCGGCGGCAATGTTTCATGGTCACGGCGGCGGAAAAAGCCGCCAAAACAAGCCAAGACGCCACACGCTTGGCCGGGGGGCTGGACGGCCCTCAACTGGAGCTGTTCGAGCTTTTGCGGGCGGAACGGGCCGAATTGGCCCGCCAGGCCCAGATGCCGCCCTATGTGGTGTTTTCCGACCGGAGCCTCAGGGAAATGGCCGAACTGCTGCCGCAAACTCCCAACGCGCTTTTGCGGATAAGCGGAGTGGGACAGCACAAGCGTGACGTTTACGGCGCGCCTTTCCTGGCCGTGATTGAAGCCTGGCTGGAAAAGCACCCGGAAATGGCGCCGGCCCGTCCCGATCCGCCGGAACTGGCGCCAGGCTCCGGCCTTGCCGCGAACGCGCCCCCGAAAGCCGCCAAAGCTTCAACCAGGGGCGAAACCTGGCGGGAAACCGGCCGGCTGCTGGACCGGCATATGAGCATCGGAGAGGTGGCCGAGGCGCGCGGCCTGAAAACCGCCACCGTCCTGAACCACATGGAAAACCTGGCCAGGGAAGGCAAACGTTTTCCGCCCGAGGCCTTCATGGACCCGGAACGTTTGGCTTTTCTGCGCGATCTCTTCAAAACCTGCGGCTCCTGGCAACTCGGCCCGGTGGTATTGCTTTCGCGCGAAGATTCGAATCCCGATCTGCCAGGCCGGGGCGAGACGGACTTTGAGGAAGCCAGGCTGGCCCGGATTTTGTTATACGGCCGACTACCCCCGCTCAATTCGACGCTTTTGCCTGCAACAGTTCCTTGAGGCTCCGGTAATCGGTCTTGCCGCTGCCCAGGAGCGGAATTTCCCTGATATCCGCTACCCGCTTCACGCTGTGGAGGGCGCTCAGCCCGGCCTGGCGCAGAGCGGCGTTTACTTCCGCCAGCTTCAGGGGCATGGGCGTGAACAGGACAATTTCGGCGCCGGTTTCTTCCGGGCCGGCTTCCACGGCCAGGGCCGGGCCTTCGGCCGGAGCGTCCGGGCGGCCGCCGAACGCGGCCAGCAGGGCGTTTTCAATCTGGGGCAGGGAGATCATCTCGCCGCCAATCTTTACAAAGCGCTTTAGACGGCCGCGAAAGGTGATACGGCCCTCGGCGTCCATGCTTGCCAGGTCGCCGGTGCGATACCAGTTTTCCCCTTTGTATTCCACGAAAGGCGAGGGCGCGTCGCCCAGGTATCCGCCAAAAATGCTGGAGCCGCGCACCAGCAGCATGCCGGTTTCGTCCGCTGGCGTATCGCCCAGGATTTTCCCGTCCTCTTCGCGCACCAGGGCGGTTTGTACCGAGGGCAGGGCTTGGCCGATGGTGCCTGCCACCGCGTCGCCCGGGCGATTCACGGAGACGACCGGCGAGCATTCCGTGATGCCGTAACCTTCACACAGGGCGGCCCGCGGGCAGTTTTCCGCAAAGGCGCGGTAAACGTGTTCCGGGCATTTTTCCGCCCCGGCAAAGGCGTAGCGCAGGCTGGCCAGATTGTCCGTGCCCCTGGAGCGCTCAATGACCGCGTCCAGGAAGGTGGGAGTGGCGGGCAGGAGCGTGAGCTTGAAGTCGTGAATCAGTTCGGTGAGCTTGGCCGATTCCGTGGGGTTGGGGTGGAAGGCGGCCCGCAGCCCGAAAGCCAGGGGCAACACCAGGTCGGCCAGGAGTCCGAAAGAATGGAAGGGCGGCAGCATGGCCACGATCTTTTCGTCCGGGGCAAGGCCGAGCACGCGAATGGCGTCACTGGCGTTGGTCAGAAGGTTCAGGTGGGTGAGCGGCACGGCCTTGGGCAGGGTTTCCGAACCGGAGGTGAACAAAATGGCTGCGGTTTCCGCCACCGGGTAGCCGGCAAAGGAGCGTGTGAAGCGGGCCTTTGCCAGGCCGCGCAGCTTTTCCCCAAGGCGGAGCGAGCCGGCCAGGCGCTCCAGGCTGTGCCAGTCGGCCGGCAGGGCGCCAAAAGAGAGTCCTTGCCGTTCCAGGCGGTCCAGGAGCGTGGCTGAAGTGAGAATATGGCTTACGCCGGTAAGCTTGATGCAGTGCTTCAGGTTGGCCTGGCCCACGGTCCAGTTGAAGAACGCCGTTTCCTTGCCGGCCAGCATGGCGGCCAGCCAGACCCCAAGGGCGGCCGGGGTGGCCGGCAGCATCAGGCCGATCCGCTTGCCGGGCATGGCCTTGATGCGTTCAGCCAGCACCAGGGCGGCCGTGAGCATGGCCCGCCGGTTACGCAGGCCAGAGCGGTCGCCGCTAATAATTTCTTCGGGGTGGCGCCGGGCCAGGCGCAGGAAGGCGTCGGGAATATTGCCGCCCAGGACGTCCAGATCTATTTTGTCAGCCTTGACAGGCGCGAACCAGCCGGCCGGCGCCGTGGGCTTTTCCGCCGCTCCGTCCCGCGCCCCTTCCACGCCTTGGCCGGAGACGGCCAACAGGGCGTCACGCACCGTAACCAGGCTTGACGGGTCGCTTAGGCTGACGTTAAGCCGCTCTTCCAGGCCGGTGACCACTTCCATCATGGACAGGCTGTCCAGGTCCAGGTCGGCGTTCAGGATCAGATTGTCGGTAATGGGGTATTCCGGCTCCAGGCGGGCCGCTTCGCGCAGTACGGCATAAACCTCGCGCCGCATGGCCGGGCTGACGGCGGCCAACCGGACGGCCTGCTCGTCGCTGCGGGCTTCGTCGGCGGCTTCGGGAAGTTCATACGGCCTGGCGCCCTGCCAGAAATAGCGGGGCACGCCCAGAGCCGGCTGCGGTTTTTCGTTATAAAAGCTTTCCAGCCAGGCGTTGAGCATTTTTTTGTTCACTTCGCCGCCGGAATCCGGCCGGGCGGCCTTGGAGAGCCGCTTTACTTCCGCAAATTCCACCTCCACCCGGCGGCGCGGCATAAAGAAGAACAGGTTGGCGGCCAAATCGCGCAGGCCCTTAAGCAGGCACACGGTAAAGTTGGGGTTGCCACCCGCTCCGGCATAGCTGAAGGAACTGCCCCAGAGGCCGGTCGTGCGCACCAGCACCAGGCGGGCCTCGGGCCACTTTTCCAGGATACGGGCCAGACCGGAGTTGCCGCCCAGGCTTTCGCGCCCGGTTCTGTAAATACGCCCGGCCGTGTAAAGCAGGATGGAATGCCCCTGTTCGACGGCATCCGCCAGGTTGCCCAGGCCCCGTTGCACCAGTCGGTTGGCTTCGGCGCCGGAGATTTTGCTCAGGTCGGGTATTTTCACGGCCTTCAGGTAAAGGTCGGCCGCCTTGCCCCAGAGGCCGGACATGCGGGCTTCGTCAGCCAGCGGGCGGGGGCGGGCGCCGATCAGGAGCGAATAGACCACGAGCGGGTCCACCAGGGCCGGGTGGTTGGGCAGGAAGATAATCGGCTTGCCGCCCGATTCAAACTCAATTTCGTCAAGCCCCTTGGCGCTGATGCGGTAACGGAGCGCCAGCAGGCCGCGCAGGAAGTAGCCGAGCGGGCCGAGGCCGGTTCCGCCCAGGGTTTTGGGGGCGGCTCCGGCGCGCTTCAGGGCAAAGCGCATGCACAGCATGAACAGGAGGGCGGCCAGGCCGGCCCCGCCCATGAGCTTGGCCGGGGTAAGGCCGCGCAGCCCCGCAAACTGCCAGTGTACGGAGTGCCCGGCCAAGTTGAGGGAGATTTCCGGGTCCATCAGAAAACCGAACAGGGGGCCGGAGATCATGATGCCTATAAAGCAGGCGAAATTGGAAATGCCCAGAATTTTCCCTTTTTCGTGGGCGGCCGGGCGCACCTGTTCAAAACTGACCACCGGGATAAGGTAAATGCCGCCAAAAAAGCCGGTGGCCGCGAAGAGCGGGAAAATCAGGGGCAGGCGCGCCCCTTCGGCGAAATAGGGGCTGAAGGAGGAAGCGAACAGGCAAAGCCCCATGCCGAGGCCGGCGCCGACCAGGTGGCGGCTCCAGTTCTGCACCGCCCAGCGCCCGGCCAGGAGAGAGCCGGCGCACACCCCGACCATGAGAGCCACGTTCAGGAGGCTGGTCATGGTCATGGACAGGCCGAACTGCGCCTTGCCCAGGTTGGTGATGCAGAGCACCACGAAAGAGGAGAAGAAGTAAAAGAAAGCTTCGCTGAGCAGGGCCAGAAAGAGCGGCCGATCTTCGCGGCGGCAGGCCAGGGCGTGCCGGGCCGAATCTATGGGGCCGCGCCAGGGGAAGGGGGCGCTGCTGCGCACCGGGTTGGGACGGCTTTTGATCATGAGGGCGGCGATAAAACCGATTACCGAAATCGTTACCGCGAATACACCCAGGGCCAGGCGCCCGAAAGCGTTGTCGCCGGCCGGCAGGTAAGGCTCCAGAAAAGCGGGCGCGGGCAGGTCCAGGAACGGGCCGGCCAGGGCGATGCCCAGCAGGATGGTGAGCGTGGTGGCCAGCTTGAGCAGGGCGTTGACCCGCGGCACTTCGGGCGCGTCAAAATTTTCCGGGATGGAGCCGTTGATGGCCGGGCTGAAAAACGTCGACTGCAGGCCCATAAAGAACACCACAAACACGATGCCGGGCCAGGAAAGCGTGTACAGTGCCCAGATACCCAGGCCCATGGCCACGATTTCAATGGCCTTGGACCAGACCACGATGCGCTTTTTGGGCAAGCGGTCGGCCAGCCAGCCGGTCCAGGCCGAAAAAGCCACGAAGGGCAGGGCGAAAAGCAGGGTGGCGATGCCCTGCACGTTGAACAGCGCCGCCGCTGCCGCCAGCAGGAGCCCGGCCTGCTTGAAGAAATTGTCGTTAAAGGTGCCCATGGCGTAACTCGTGCCCATGGTGACCAGGCGTTGCCGTCCCATGGAGCGGTTTTCGGTTTGCGGCATATTATTCATGATTTACTCCTTGTCGCCGGACAATCAGCGCCGGGCGGGCGAAGCCGGGCCCGCAAGCAGGGCCGTGTCTTCGGCGATAAGCTGGCGCAGGTTGGTCAGCGCTTCCAGGACGATGTCGTAGTTGATGTGGTAAAAAACATGCCGGCCGGCCCGGCGCGCCCTCAGCATGCCGGCCTTTTCCAGGCTGGCGATGTGATGCACGATGGTGGTGCGCCCGAGCGGGAACTGGTCTGCGATATCCTTGATGGAGAGCTCTTCGCCGGGTTCGAACAGCAGCAGGATTTTTTGCCGGGTGGCGTCGCCCAGGGCCGAGAACACGGCGGCGGAAGGCCGCCAGTGTTCGGGAAGGGAATTTAAATATTGCGTTCTCATAACTAAATATCTAGTTAAATAGTTATATAATGTCAACAAAAAAAATATAAAATTATTTTTCAGTTAATTTAAATGATTATTGCTCCGGCTTGATCAAAAACCGCTGCCCGGTTTTTTCATTCCTGGCGTAGGCGTGTAGCATGATCGCGGCGGCGTAAAGAAGCACGCCGACGATGAGCCAGCGTAGCGTGTAGATATCAAGGGAAACCACGATCAGGGCCGCCAGGGCCACGCCGGCCAGACCGCCCAGGGTGATGGCCATGGAGGTGCGGCGCCGGTAGGCTTTTTCCTTGATGAAGTGGTAGGAGGCAATGGGCATCAGGATGGCGCAGGAGCCCATCATGATCGGGAAGGCCGCCATGGGGCTCAGGCCCAGCAGGAACACCAGGGCCATGCAGGGGGCGTACAGCCCCACCCCGGCGGTCATGCAGGTGCCGAGCACGAAGTTGGCGGCAATGGCGAACAGGAGCTGCCCGCCCGCCAGGCCGTGCTCGGTGCCGCCCACGGCCATCCATTCCATCAGGCTGGCGAACATCAGGCAGCCGGTGGCCAAAAGGCCCATGCCCATGAACAGGCGGACTTTCTGGGCGGAAATGCGGGTGACGATATCAACCCCGAGGTAAGCCCCAAGGGCCGAGGCGCCCATCATTCCGGCCAGGGTGAGCGGGTCCACCTCGACGTTCTGGATGAAAATCAGGGCCTGCAGGATAACCGGCAAACAGCACCCCACGTTCAAAATGCCGGGGAGCAGCCGGTCGTCCGCCTGCCGGGTGGCCTTGAGCAGGGCGGTGGCCGGAGCGAAGCTCCCCACGCCCAGAGTGTCGAAAAAATTCACGACAAAGCCGATTACAATGGTGTGCGGCCATTTGATTTGGCCCTTGTCTTCGCTTTTATGTCTGAGGTAGTCCCGGAAAAAGTGGACGGCAAACAAGAGGCCGGTAACGGCCAGGATAACCCAGATGGCAATGGGGGTGAAACGCAGGAAGTCCATGTCGGCCTCGCGAGTGTATAAAATGCGTCCCCGTTCTTTTAGAGCAAGTGCGGTATTTTTGAAACTCTTTTCTGGCGGAGCCGGTCTTAGGCTTAGTGACTGGCTGCTGACCGGCATATACTGATATGGGAATAATATTTGCTTAAAGTAACCGCTAATTATATTGCTTTCAAGGAATCAAAAAACAGGGAGGCAAACATGATCAACTACAACGGACGTAAGTTCATGGCCGTGGCCAACAGCGAAAGCGGCGAAGTTTCCGGCGAGACCGTGTTTACCTATCACCAGGAAGTCGAGCTGTTCTGGGCGGAATATTCCGGCGGTGAAGTGCTCAAAGGTTTTATGGTGGGCTTGATCCGGCCGGATGGGAGGCTTGAGTTCAACTATCAGCACCTGAACAAGGCCAGGCAGATCCGCCTGGGCAAATGCAGCTCCACCCCGGAAGTCATGCCGGACGGCAAGCTGCGTCTGCACGAGGTCTGGCAGTGGCTGGACGGCTCGCAGGAACACGGTACTTCTATCTTGGTGGAAGTGCAATGAACCGATTCAAGCCCGGCCCGCCAGCCGGGCGTTTTCAAGTCATAAGATCCCGCTTTATTTTACGGAATTGCCTTGATTTTCATGGACGTAGCGTAACAAGTGGAATAATATGATTAAAGCTCTATTTCAGATTAGTTTAGGATGTAACGCACACTATGCCAAAGAGCCTGAGCCTCAAGCTGAAACTGCCACTTTCCATTTTCCTGGTGGTACTGGTAACTTTAGCGGTATCAACGGTTTATACCGCACATACCGCCCGTTCCGTCATCTCTTACGTAAAATCCAGCCGGGTGACGGACTCGGCCCGCATTCTCGGCAGCAGCATCTCGGTGCAGTTGCAGCGGGCTGGGCGCGACATGACCCTGGTCGCCGGCCTTCCCCAGGTTTTGGCGGGTATTGAGCTCGCTCCCTACCGGGCCGACTCTTCCCAGCCGGTGCCGGCCGGCGATCTGGAGTTCCGCCGGGCCTCGTTGAGCGTGCTGCTGGACCGGATCAAGCGCGCCTGCGGTTATTATGAACTGTTTTTTCTCCTGGACGGTGAAGGACGGGTTTTGGCCGGCGACCTGGAGCAGGCCGCCCTTATGGCCGACATTTCCGGGCAGCGCTGGTTTCGCGACACTCTCACCAAAAACACTTTCGTGGTCTCGCCACCCATGTTCAGCCCGCACAGCGGGGATATCGTCGTGCCCGTGTCCATGCGCACCGTATACAACGGCCGGGCCGGCATCCTGGTGGGCTGGCTGCAACTTTCCAAAATCAGCCGACAGGTGCTCAGGGAATCGGCCCAGCCGGACCTTGAAACTTTTATCGCCGACAAGAACGGCGAAATTATTTCGGCCCTGGACGCCGGGCGCGTAGGCTCCAGGGAGCTCACCGGTGAAGCCTGGTTTCGTGAAATTCCGGATCAGGTCTCGGGCAGCCTGGAAGTCAACCTGGGCGGGAACGACAAGACCATCGGCTTTTACCACATCCCACAGACCGAGCTCTACTCGGTGGCCCTGGCCGACGAAGCCTACATGCGCTCTTACGTGCGCACCATCCAGAACGCCGCCGTCATCGCCGGCATCCTGACGGTGCTGTTTTCAGTGTTCTGCATCTGCCTGTATATTTTCCCGGTCACGCGCGACATCAAGCGGCTGAGCCTTTTCGCCGCCAAGGTGACGCGCGGCGAGCCGGTGGCTTCCACCGAGGTCAGGCGCGGCGACGAACTTGGAGATCTGGCCGAAAGTCTGGGCATCATGGTGAGCACGCTTACGGATTCGCTCAGCCGGGCCGAGGCGGCCACCAAGGCCAAGAGCGAGTTTCTGGCCCGGATGAGTCACGAAATCCGCACGCCCATGAACGGCATCATCGGCATGACGTACCTGGCCATGCGCGACCAGCCGGAAAAGCGGCAGATGGAATACCTTCGGAGCATCGACGGAGCGGCCAAGGCCCTTTTGGGCGTGATTAACGACATCCTTGATTTTTCCAAGATGGAAGCCAACAAGATGGAACTGGCCATCAGCAGCTTCAGCCTCAGCCAGGTGCTGCGCTCGGTGCGCGACCTGCTGGAGGTGAAAAGCCGGGAAAAAGGGCTGGCCTTCAGCATCGGCGTTGACGACGACGTGCCTGACCTTTTGAAAAGCGACCCGTTGCGCATCACGCAAATTTGCGTCAATATCTGCTCCAACGCCATCAAGTTCACCAGTGAAGGCAGCGTGAGCCTGAAGGTTTCCATGCTGCACGAACCCTACGCGCAATCGATGGCCCGAGCCGGTTGCCACGGCAACCTCGCTTTCCTGGACGGT
This sequence comes from Deltaproteobacteria bacterium, assembly GCA_031264465.1. GTDB lineage: Bacteria > Desulfobacterota > Desulfovibrionia > Desulfovibrionales > Desulfovibrionaceae > WRHT01. The sequence goes on from JAISDX010000164.1 coordinate 25,321, forward strand.
TGCCTGAGAAGCGAAGGCTGCCGTTACCTGCTCTTCAGCGTGCAGGATACCGGCATCGGCATCAAGGCAGACGATCTGACGGCGATTTTTGAATCTTTTTCCCAGGCCGACGGCTCCACCACCCGCAAATACGGCGGCACCGGCCTGGGGCTGGCCATCAGCAAAAATCTGGCCCATATGCTGGGCGGCGATATCTGGGTGGAAAGCGAGCCGGGCAAGGGCAGCCGCTTCTCTTTTGCGGTGCGCACGGAAATGGGCTCGCGGGAGGAGCTGGAAAGCGAATCCGCCGCCGCCCTGCCGCAGGTTGAAGGTTCGTTGGCCCCCATGCGGGTGTTGCTGGCCGAGGACAACGAGATCAACCAGGTTATCGCCATGGAAATTCTTGAAGGCATGGGCGTTACCCCGCTGGTAGCCAACAATGGCGAAGAAGCCGTACGCCTGTGGGAGCTGGAAGATTTTGACGCGGTGTTCATGGACATCCAGATGCCGATCATGGACGGCCTGACCGCGGCCGCCCGCATCCGGGAAAGCGCCAAGCCGGGCTCAAAAAGCGTGCCCATTATTGCCATGACCGCCAATGCCATGAGCGGCGACCGGGAAAAAAGCCTGGCGGCCGGCATGAACGAACATATAACCAAGCCGCTGGACGTGCGGGAGCTGTACCGAGTGCTCCAGGCCGTCCGCAAAAATTGGGGACCGTCATGATAAAGATGCTGAAGTTTATTCTTTCGGCTGTTCTTCCGGCCCTGTTGCTTCTGCCGGCCGCCTGCGACGACAACGCCCGGCAGGAAGAAACCGTCGCAGGTCAGGGCGAGGCCAGGGGAAAACCCCTGCTCGGCATACTCCTTTACCGCGAGGACGACGCTTATATCACCCTGGTGCGCAACCAACTGGAAACCGCCCTGGCCGGTCAGGCGGAACTCGTCGTCCTGTGTTCCAACTTTGACCAGCTCACCCAGAACGAGCAGATCGAAGACCTCTTGCGGCGTAAGGTGGACGCTTTGATCATCAACCTGGTGGACCCGCAGTCGGCCTCCATCGCGTTGGACATGGCCAAGAAGGAGGAAGTTCCGGTCATTTTCTTCAACCGCGAACCGGATCTCTCCAGCCTGGAGAACTACGCCGGAAAGACCTGTTTCGTGGGCACGGTGCCGGACGACGCCGGCAAGCTGCAGGGCGACATTATCGCCCAGCTCTGGAAGGAGCACCCGGAATACGACCGCAACGGCGACGGCAAATTCCAGTTCGTGATGTTCCAGGGCGACCCGGACAACCCCGAGGCCGTGGCCCGCACCGAGTACAGCATCAGCCAGGCCGTGGCCGAAGGCGTGAATATGGAGCAGTTGGGCGAAAACTATATGTGCGCCTGGGACGACAAACTGGCCAAAACTTCCATGAACCTGGCCCTGGCCGCGCATGGCGGCAAAATTGAGATCGTGGTCTCCAACAATGACTCCATGGCTCTGGGGGCCATTGCCGCCCTTAACGAAATAGGCTTTAACACCGGGCTGGCCGGCGCCGACTTTATGCCGGTGGTAGGCGTGGACGCTGTTCCCCAGGCCATCGAGGCCATCAAGGAGGGGCGCATGAGCGCCACGGTGGTGCAGGACGCCGGCCGCATGGCCGGGGCCATAGCCGCCCTTGCCATGAACGCCGTGCGCAAGGCCGACTTTCTGGCCGGCACCGGCTACAAGTGGGATGCCAGCGGTTTTGCCGTGCGCATACCCTATGCGCCCTATGTCGGTGACAACTGATAGCGGCAATTACGAAAAAGAACGGCGCGCCGGCCCGCAAACAACGCGCCGGGCGTCGGGGCTATTGTCCATCAAAGGCCTGGCTGACCAGTTTTAAAGATTTCACAATTTCAATGTGCTGCGGGCAATGCGCCTCGCATTGCCCGCAGGCGATGCAGTCTGAGGCTTTACCGTATTTTTGGGCGTAGTTGCCGTAATAGGCCTTTTGCACGGACCAATGTTTGTTCGTGTCGATCATATGGGCGTTGTAGAGCGCGAAATAGCTGGGGATGGGGATGTTTTGCGGGCAACCGGACACACAGTACCGGCATGCGGTACAGGGTACGGCTATGGTTGCGTTGATAATTTCCCGGGCTTTTTCCAGAACGCCGCGCTCCCCGGCGTCCAGGGGGACAAAATTTTTCATATAGGAAATATTGTCAACCAATTGCGGCAGGGTGCTCATGCCGCTCAAAACCATCATCACTCCCTCAAGGCTTGCGGCAAACCTGATGGCCCAGGAGGCGACGGAAAGATCCGGGCGGCAGGCTTTGAACAGTTTTTCCGCTTCCACCGGCACGGCCGCCAGAGTGCTGCCCTTGACCGGTTCCATGACAATCACGGGCTTGTGGTGCTTGCTGGCGACATCGTAGCATTGGCGGGATTGTATGGCATGGTTCTCCCAGTCCAGATAGTTGATTTGCAACTGCACGAAATCAACTTCGGGGTGCTCGCGCAAAATGATGTCCAGCAGTTCCGCGTCATCATGGTAGGAGAAGCCGATTTTTCCGATAGTTCCCTCGTCTTTCTTTTTTTGGATAAAGGCGAAGGAATTGAATTTTTTCGTCGTTTCGTAGTGCTCCGCGTTCAAGCCATGCAGCAGGTAGTAGTCGAAAAATCCGGCGCCGCACTTTTTTTGCTGTTCCTGGAAGATACTCTCCTGCTCCGCTTCGTTTTTCAGGTACATTACGGGCATTTTGGTCGCCACCGTGAACGCTTCGCGCGGATAACGCTCCACCAGGACGGATTTCAGGACGTTTTCACTGCAATGGTCATGGTACATCCAGGCCGTGTCGAAATAGGAAAACCCTTGCGCCATGAATGCGTCGACCATTTTTTCGAGTTCATCCATATTGACGGATTTTTGATCGTTCGCATCCTTGAGCGGCAGGCGCATGAAGCCGAAACCCAATTTTTTCATCTCCAACTCCCCGCAGGCTTGTGTGTTTTCGCCGCCGTACAAGCAACTGACTGAAATGCCTTGCCGGCCGGCGTGAATACCGGACTTTTCCGCGACGGGAAAACAGCCGGTATCGCTTCTCTTATCCAGTTTTGTTTATAGAGGGAGCCGGCGACAACTTGAAGGCACAATCCTGCCTGATGTTTGCACGATACTCTCTTCAGGGTGCAAATTGAGCGTATTTGTGCTTTAGGCCGAAGACAAAGAAATATTCCTGATAGGAGAGAGCCATGGCGGACGACCAGCGTGTGGATGTTGACAGGGCAAAAGCGCTGCTCAAGCGGCGCGTCCTCGGCGCCATGCCCAAAGCGGGCGACTATGAATCCGGCCTCGCCGGAGTGCGGATGTACCGCCGGGACGAGACGACCAAGCCGCAACCCTGTCTTTATCAGCCCATGATCGTCAAAATGGTGCAGGGCCACAAGCGCGTGTTTATAGGGGCGGAGGAATACCGGTACGGGGAAGCCGAGGTTATGGTGACCGGCGTTGATATGCCGGGCGCGAACATGTTCTGCGAGGCTTCGCCGGATTCGCCCAGCCTGACCATCAACATCGACCTGGACAGGAATTTGCTTGCCCAGCTTGCCCTTGAAATTCCGTACAAGCCGTTCGAGGCGGGCGGCGTGGTGCGGGGCATGCACGTCCAGCCTTTCGACGCCGACCTGCTGGACGCTTATCTGCGCCTGACGGGACTCTTCAACATTCCAGAAAGACTGCCGATTCTGGGGCCCATGATCGTTCGTGAAATCCACTACCTGTTACTCATGGGCCCGAACGGACACAGGCTGCGCTCGTTCCACACCGCCGGTTCCCAGGACAACCATGTGGCGCGGGCCATACTGTGGATGAAGCAGAACCTTGCCGTGACCATGCACATTGAAGAGCTGGCGGAAAAGGTCAACATGGCCCCGTCCACGTTCCACCGGCACTTCAAGGCTGTCACCACCCTGAGCCCGGTGCAGTTTCAAAAACGGATCCGGCTGTACGAGGCGCAACGCCTCATGCTCACACAGGACATGGACGCGGGCAGCGCGAGCAGCGCTGTAGGGTATGAAAGCCTGAGCCAGTTTACCCGGGAATACAAACGCCTTTTTGGCAATCCGCCCCGTAAGGACGTCACGCGCCTGCGCGAGGAAGCGCTTTTCGCCCGACCGGTGGCTATCGCGGGAAATATAAACCCGCGCGGGTTTTGACGCCGGGAAGAAGCTTCCACAGCCGCCGGGCGGGCAAAAAGGCATTCAGAGAGCAGAGTTCGCCAGGAAATAAAAATCTTCATTAAACAAGGTTGACAAGAACGGGAGAGGAGCGTAGATAACGTTTCTTCGCGGTGCAAGCCGTCATGTCGCGGGGTGGAGCAGTTTGGTAGCTCGTCGGGCTCATAACCCGAAGGCCGTAGGTTCAAATCCTACTCCCGCAACCAGAAAAATCAGGTACTTATGGAGATAGTTCATAAGTACCTTTTCTTTTTATTACCCTATTGCTACCCTGCTTGAAAGGTCTGCCTAGACCTATCTTGAAACATATCTTTG
>JAISDX010000108.1 GCA_031264465.1 Deltaproteobacteria bacterium
ACAGGGCCAAAGCCGGTAAAACAAACAGGATTAAAACGCAAAACTTGCGGGTCATATCTATCCAACCCGCCGCAGCGTTGGCGGCTGGCAAGGGACGTTGCCAGGGGAGAAGGAAGCTGTCCTTCTCCCCCTGGTTTGTATTCTGCTGTCGCTATTAACAATCAATCCGGCGGCCCGTTACACCCGCACGGGCAGCGCCTGGGTCAGGTTTTCGGCCACCTGCTCGCGGAACTTGTCCACTTCCGCGTCCTTGAGGGTACGCTCGGCCGAGCGGTAGGTCAGGCGGAAGGTCAGGTTGCGCTCGCTCGAATTTTCAGGCTCGAACAGGTCCACCATGCTCACGTTTTCCAGCACCGGCGGGCTGCTTTGGCGGATCACCGCCATGATCTCCTCGGCCATGAGGCCGCGCGGCGCCATGACGGTGATGTCGCGCCGTACCGGCGGGTAAACCGGCAGCGGCTTGTGGTTCACTTTTACCTGCCGGTGCAGGTCGTAGAGGAGGTCCATGTTGATTTCCGCAAGCCAGACCGGGCGGAGGGCGTGGTAGGCGTCGGCAAGGTCGGCCTTAACCCGGCCGAGATACCCGGCCGGCCGGCCGCAGATATGCAAATCCACGCCCGGGGCCAGCCAAGGCAGGGCCGGTTCGCTCTTTTTGAATTCGGGCGCGCCTAGGCCGAGCTTGGCGCAGAGCGCCTCGACCAAGCCCTTGAGGTCCTGGTAGTCGGCTTCGGCCGCCAGTTGCGGCCAGGGGGTGCTGAACCGCTCGCCATGCAGCAAAAGGCCCAGGTGCATGACTTCGCTGGCGGTGGTTTCGCTTTGCGGATCTTTGTTGAAGCGGTTGGCGAATTCAAAAATGCGCAAATCGTTCACGCCCTTGGCCAGGTTGTTGCGTAAAATGTTCAGCAGGCCCGGGGCCAGGTAGCTGCGCAGCGCGTCCAGCTCGGAAGTGAGCGGGTTGGCCAGGTAGATGCGCCCTTCTTCCGGCGCGCCCAAAAAGTCCAATTCCTTGTGGCCGACAAAGCTGAAGGTGATTACTTCGTTCAGGCCCAGGCCGGCGGCCCAGCCCTTGACCCGGTCGACGAACTGAAAGCGCGATTCCGGCTGCCCGGCCAGGGCCAGCGGGCGGTTGGCCATGGGCAGGGTTTCCGGCAGGTTTTCAAAGCCGTACACCCGGGCCACTTCTTCAATCAGATCCACTTCCCGCTCCAGGTCGGGACGGTGGCTGGGCGCGGTGACCTGCCAAACCTCCTTGCCTTCGGCTTTGTCAACTTTGGCCGCATTCGGGTCGGCTTTCAGGCCGCAGCCCAGCTTTTCCAGGGTCCGCACGCAAAATTCCGGCTTGAAGGGCACGCCAATCAGCTTTTCCACCCGGGCCAGACGCAGCGGCAGGAGCGGCCCCTGCCAGGGTTTAAGTTCCAGTTCCAGGCACCCGGCCGAAACCCGCCCCTGGCCGAGCTTGGCAATCAGCAGGGCGGCCCGTTCCAGAGCATAGGCGTTCATGCCCTGGTCCACGCAGCGCTCAAAGCGGTAAGCGGCTTCAGAAGGCAGGTGCAGGCGCTTGGCGGTGTGGCGGATGTACGAAGGGCCGAACACGGCGCCTTCCAGCAACACGGCCCGGCTGCCGGAATCTATTTCGCTGTTCAGGGCGCCCATGACGCCGCCGATGCCGATGGCGCCCTCGGCGTCGCGAATGGTGATGTCGCGCGGCGTCAAGGCGCGTTCCTGCCCGTCCAGGGTGACCAGCTTTTCGCCTTCCCGGGCCATGGCCACGCGCACCACTCCGCCGCGCACCTTGTGATAGTCGAAGCTGTGCAGGGGCTGCCCCAGTTCCAGCATGATGTAGTTGGTCACGTCCACCAGGTTGGAAATGGCGCGCTGCCCCATGGCCTGCAAGCGCCAGCGCAAGCGGGCCGGCGAGGGGCCGACTTTCAGGTCTTCAATGGCGCGCAGGCGGTAAACCGGGCAGATATCGCCGTTTTCCACTTCAACCCGCAGCGTTTCCAGAGCCCTGGAGTTGGCGGCCACCCCGCTGTAATCGAGCTTGGGCAGGGTAAGCGGCAGGTTATAGGCCACGGCCACTTCGCGGGCCAGGCCGTAAATTGAGAGGCAGTCGCCCCGGTTGGGAGTGACGCCAAGTTCCAGCACTTCGGTATCCAGGCCCATTACGTCCACGGCTTTTTTACCCGGCGTGAACGGCCCCGCCAGCGCTTCGTTCAGCACCAGGATGCCGCTGTGGTCGTCTGAAAGGCCCAACTCGCGCTCGGAGCAGATAATCCCGTTCGATTCCTGCCCGCGCAGCCTGGCTTTTTTAACGGCCAAGCCGCCCGGCAGGCTGGAGCCCACCGGCGCCACCACCACGTATTGCCCCTTGGCCACGTTGGGCGCGCCGCAGACGATGTTCAGGGTTTCGCTCCCCACGTCCACCCGGCAGACCGTCAGGTGGTCGGAATCCGGGTGCGGGTCGCATTCGGCGATGTAGCCGACCAGCATTTTTTCCAGTTCGGCGAAGGGGTGTTTAAGTTCTTCAAGCTCCAGGCCGAGCATGGTCAGCCTGGCTCCAAGGTCTTCGGCCGTGCCCTCGTAGGGCACGAACTCACGCAACCAATTTATACTCAACAGCATAGAACGCTCTCTTTTATATTTTAAGTGCCAAGGTCCAGCCCCGTTCTTCCCTTGGGGGGCGCAGGAGGAATCATTCCCCCTGCCGGGGGAAGGGTCCGGGGCGGAAGCATCGCCCCCGCCCCGGACGCCGGAGGCAATATCATATTAATTATGCGAATTGTTGCAGGAAGCGCATGTCGTTTTCAAAGAACAGGCGCAGGTCGCCGATGCCGTATTTGAGCATGGCCACCCGCTCAACGCCCAGGCCGAAGGCGAACCCGTTGCTTTCGCGGCTGAAGCCGGAGTAAGCGAAAACATTGGGGTCTGTCATGCCGCAACCGAGAATTTCCAGCCAGCCGGTGGCCTTGCAGACGCGGCAGGGCTCGCCTTTAATGTGGCCGATTCCGTTGCACATGATGCAGGAGATGTCGACTTCCGCGCTGGGCTCAGTAAAGGGGAAGAAACTGGGCCTAAATCGGACGTTGACGGTTTGACCGAACAGGCTCCGGCACATGTAGGCCAGAGTGCCGCGCAGGTCGCAGAGGCTCATGTTCTCGTCCACGAGCAAGCCTTCGATCTGGTGGAACATGGGGCTGTGGGTGATGTCGTAGTCGCGCCGGAACACCTTGCCGGGGCTGACGATGGCCACGGGCGGTTTTTTGCGGGCGAGCATGGTGCGCACTTCCACCGGCGAGGTGTGGGTGCGCATGACGATTTTGTCACCCACGAAGAGCGTATCCTGCATGTCGCGGGCCGGGTGGTCGTGCGGGAAGTTCAGGGCTTCAAAGTTGTAGAAGTCCGTTTCCACTTCCGGGCCGGTGACCACGTCGTAGCCGAGCCGCTCGTAGATGGCGCAAATTTCGCGGGTCACCAGGGTGACGGCGTGCAGCGACCCCTGCCAGGGCAGGCGTCCGGGCAGGCTCGGGTCGAAGGAGGCGAGGCCGGCGTCTTCATGCAGAGCTTTAAGCTCGCGCAGGCGGCCGTCCAGGAGGGCGGTCAGGCTTTCCTTGACCTCGTTGGCCTTTTGCCCGAAAGCCGGGCGTTCCTCGGCGCTCAGGTCTTTGAGTTTCGCCATCAGCCCGGCCAGAAAGCCCTTGCGCCCCATGTAGGCGATGCGCAGTTCTTCCAGCTCCGGGAGCGTTCCGGCCTGGGCGAGGCTCTCCTTAAGTTTCTCGCCGAGGCTGTCCAGTTCGTTGATAAGACTCATGTGTTTCCCCTTTAAGTCTTATAAGTCCACCCCCCGCTTCGGCGCGGTTTTGCCGGCGCGGGAGAACAAAATAAAAACGGACGCCCGGCGCATGGCTCCGTCAGCCTTGTGCCGGGCGCCCGTTGATTTCAGGAAAACTGTTATTGCCAAATTTGTCAATAGCTCGGGCCGGGCTGTAATGCAGAGTTTTTTAATGATTTCAATTTGTTATTCATACAGAATTTAAGTTCCATGTACAAAAAAACGGCGGGAGGGCTTGCGCCTTCCCGCCGGATTGTTTGCAAAGTCGCGGCGTGGTTGCCGGGCTAGGCGAGATTGGCCTTGGCGGTTTCCACGAGTTGGGCGAAGTCTTCCTTGGCGCGCACGGCCATGTCGGCCAGCACGCGGCGGTCCAGGGTGATGCCGGCCCTGGTGAGGCCGTTCATGAACTTGCTGTAGGAAAGGCCGTATTCACGGGCGCCGGCGTTGATGCGCAGGATCCACAGCTTGCGGAACTCGCGTTTTTTGGCCTTGCGGTCGCGATAGGCGTAAGATTGGGCTCTTTCAACAGCTTCGCGGGCGGTGCGGTAGAGCACGCTACGGCCTCCGCGATAGCCGGAAGCCTTTTCCAAATATTTTTTGTGGCGCTTGTGGGCGGCCATCCCTCTCTTTACACGCATGAATAATCCTCCATGTTCAATCCCGCGAGGCGGAGAGTATGCCAGCGGGACGATGGCCGTATCGTTGAATCAGTCGATTTCCGGGCGGCGCTGGGGCCGGATACGGCAATTAAAACAAAAACCCTGACGATAACCTTGAAAAACGCGGCTCGGGAATTAGGGGCAACTCCTAGAGGTAGGGGCACATGCGCTTTACGGCCGGGGCGTTGGCGGCGTCCACAATGGCGCTCTGGCCCAGGCGCATTTTACGCTTGGCATTTTTCTTGGTGAGAATGTGGCGAAGGTTCTGCTTGCGGCGCTTGAATTTACCGGTGCCGGTAACGGAAAAACGCTTGGCGGCGCCCCTTCTGGTCTTCAGCTTGGGCATCTGACTACTCCTTAACGGTCTTTTACTGCCCGGAGCATCCCGGACAGAAGCGGCATAATGCTCTAAAATCAGATGGAATGCAAGCGCTAGTTTTGCTTTTTGCGGCTGGCCGGAAGAGGCGCTTGATCAGCTTGACCAGACCGCCGCGCCGCTGTCGCGCCTGCGGCAGGCCCGCGAGCTGGCGCTGCCCCTGCAAGGCCGGCGGCAGTATAGCAAAAGGCCTCTTCCAACTGCCGGGCGGCAGTTGGAAGAGGCTTGATTTGCATTGACGCGGCCGGCTATTTTTTTGGCAGGGGCACCAGCAGCATGTGCAGGGTGCGGCCTTCGGCGCGGGCTTCCTGTTCCACCTTGGCGACGTCGCGCGTGTCTTCGAGCACCCGGTCCAGCATCAACTGGCCCCGGTCCTTGTGCACAATTTCGCGGCCCCGGAAAAAGATGGTCACCTTGCACCGGTCGCCTTCGTCTATGAAACGGCGAATGTGGTTCAGCTTGGTCTGGTAATCGTGTTCGTCCGTTTTCGGGCGGAACTTGATTTCCTTAATCTGCACCACGGTCTGGCGTTTTTTGGCTTCCTGCTTTTTTTTCTGCTCCTCGTAGCGGTACTTGCCGTAATCCATGATGCGGCATACGGGCGGTTCCGCGTTGGGGGCCACTTCCACCAGGTCCAGCCCGGCTTCCTGCGCCATGTGCAGCGCGTCGTTACGGGACAAGATGCCCAGTTGTTCGCCGTCCGCCCCGATGACTCTCAATTCCCGGGCGCGGATCATGTCGTTGCGGCGCACGGTGTCCTGCGGTTCGCGCCGTCCGCGCGGTCCCGCGTTGGTGTTAGGAGAAGCTATAGCTCATTCCTCCGCGTTTAAAGGGTTCCTGGGATTCGGTCTTCACCATCTCGACGAACTTGTCCAGGGACATGGCCCCGATAGTATCGCCGTTGTTCAGCCGAACGTTAACCTGGCCGGCTTCCACTTCCTTGTCGCCGACCACCAGAATGTAAGGTATTTTTTCAAGCTGGGCCTGGCGTACCTTGTAGCCCAGTTTTTCGTTGCGCAAATCGGCCTCCGCCCGGATGCCGGCGGCCTGGAGCTTGGCCAGGGTGGCGCGGGCGAACTCTTCCTGAGCGTCGGTGACGTTCAGCAGCTTGGCCTGCACCGGGGCCAGCCAGACCGGGAACTTGCCGGCGGTGTGTTCGGTCAGCACGCCGATAAAACGCTCGATGGAGCCCATGAGCGTACGGTGCAGCATGACCGGGCGGTGCTTTTCGCCGTCTTTGCCGATGTAGGTCAGGTCGAAACGCTCCGGCAGGTTGAAGTCCACCTGGCAGGTGGAGCACTGCCACATGCGGCCCAGGCTGTCCTTGACCTTGCCGTCGATTTTCGGGCCGTAGAACGCGCCGTCGCCTTCATTGATCTTGTAAGGCATGTTGATGCTTTCCAGAGCCTGGATGAGCGCCTTGGTGGACATGTCCCAAATGGCGTCGTCGCCCAGCGATTTTTCCGGGCGGGTGCTCACTTCAAAGGAATACTCGAAGCCGAACAGGCCGAACACGTCCTGGACGTAGCGCACGATGGCGATGATTTCATCCTGCAACTGCTCGGGCGTGCAGATGATATGGGCGTCGTCCTGGGTGAACTGGCGCACGCGCAAGAGCCCGTGCAGAGCGCCGCTCATTTCGTGCCGGTGCACCAGGCCGAACTCGGCCATGCGGACCGGCAGTTCGCGATAGCTGTGCAGCGTGCTGTTGTACATGAGCATGTGGCCGATGCAGTTCATGGGCTTGATGCCGTGCTCGTCGCCTTCAATTTCGGTAAAGTACATATTTTCGCGGTAGTTGTCGTAGTGGCCGGAGCGCACCCATACTTCCTTGCGCAAAATCTGCGGCCCCTGCACGAACTCGTAGCCGCGCTTGAGGTGTTCCTTTTTATGGAAATCTTCCAGAATCATGCGCAGGATCATGCCCTTGGGCAGCCAGAAAGCCATGCCTGGGGCGTATTCCTCGTGAAACTGGAACAGGCCCAGTTCCGGTCCGAGCTTGCGGTGGTCGCGCTTTTTGGCTTCCTCCAGCATGTGCAGGTATTGCTTCAGCTCCGCTTCGTCGGCGAAAGCGGTGGCGTAAATGCGCGAGAGCATCGGGTTTTTTTCGTCGCCGCGCCAGTAGGCGCCGGCCACGTTCAAAAGCTTGAAAGCCCCGGCCTGGACCGAGTTCGAAATGTGTGGGCCACGGCAAAGGTCGACAAAGTCGCCCAGAGTGTAGAGCGAAACGGTGTCGTCGGCAATGGCCGCCACCAGTTCCACCTTGAAATTTTCGCCCTGGCTGGCGAAAAGCTCCTCGGCTTCCTTCTTGCTCACCACCTTGCGCTCGAAGGGCAGGGCGGCTTTGACTATCTTGTGCATTTCCGCCTCTATGGCCGGAAAATCTTCCGGGGTGAGGGGGCGGGAATAGTCGAAGTCGTAGTAGAAGCCGTTTTCAATGGAGGGGCCGATGGTAACCTTGATGCCCGGGAAAACGCGACGCGCGGCCGCGGCCATGATGTGCGCATCGCTGTGGCGCAGCAGGTCGAGGCCGGCGGGAGTGTCGGCGAAGACGGGAGCAAGGGTAGTGCATTGGGCGGGAACCGGGCTGGACAAATCCAGCATGGTCCCACAATTGCACTCCGCTGCCAGCACGCTTTTCAGACGCTTGCCTGAAAGGGCTGCTTTAAAGGCTTCATAACAGCTTGAACCGGCTGCCAATTCCTTTTTCTCGCCTTCGATGATTACGCTTTGCACGGTAACTCCTGCTTGTTGCGCGTTAATATTACGCCGGAATGCACGAACGCGGCCTGTGCCGTCCGGAGCCGCTACACATGAAAACACAATATAACATAAGAGGGAGGCGTCAACCTCCCTCTTGTTGTGTTCTAAATGGTAGGCACGAGCAGCTTTGAACTGCTGGCCCCTTCCGTGTCAAGGAAGTGCTCTACCCCTGAGCTACGCGCCT
>JAISDX010000110.1 GCA_031264465.1 Deltaproteobacteria bacterium
TCCCTGGCCGCGTCAGGCTCGCCCCGTGCGAAGCTCATGTATGTCTTGATACAATTCGCTCCGCCCGGAACTCGCCTTCCTTGCCAGGAAACAAAAATTCTCATTAATCAGCACTTCCCTAGAAATTCAATGGAAAAGGCCGCATCCAGCCCGAAGGGCGGGATACGGCCCGTAAAAAACGCCGGTCACGCAAATCAGGAAGATTCGCGGCCTAGGTATTCGCCGTTGCGGGTGTCGACTTTAATGCGGTCGCCAATGTTCACGAAAATGGGCACCTGCACCACCAGGCCGGTTTCGGTGGTGGCGGGCTTGGTCACGTTGGAAACGGTGTCGCCCTTGACGCCGGGCTCGGTCTCGACCACGTCGAACACAATGGAGACGGGCAGGTCAAAGTCCAGGGGAGCGCCCTGGTAAAGCAGCACCTGCACCATCTGGCTGTCTTTCAGGTACTTGTCCTTGCCGCCGATGGCCGCGACTTTCACGTGCACCTGCTCGTAGCTGGTCTGGTCCATGAAGATGAGTTCGTCGCCTTCGCGGTAAAGATATTGCATTTCGCGGTGTTCCATGTCGGCCCGGCCGACTTTTTCGCCGGAGCGGAAGGTGATGTCCTGAACGCGGCCGGTCAGAAAGTTGCGCAGCTTGGTGCGCACCATGGCGCCGCCCTTGCCGGGCTTGAAGTGCTGGTACTCGATAATTTCGTAAGGGGTGCCTTCAACTTCTATTTTCAGGCCCTTTTTAAAATCGGTAGTGGAATACATTGGTCCTCCGTAACTCCAGCGCGGGGCGGCGCTTGTGCTCCGGCCCGGCATGGGGTATGGCATGTGATAATTAAAAAATTTGACGGCCCACCTTTAACCAAGCCGCCGCCCTTGTCAAGCCTTGATCGCAGGCTTTGGCAACACCAGGCGGCTTTCCCCGCGATGGAAAAAACAAGATACAGCCTCAGTCTGCACGGCACCTATTACACCCTGGAACAACTGGCCGAGCTGGAAAAGGCGGCCGCCGTCCAGGCGCCGGCCCAGGCGCCAACCGAAGAACCCGGCGGCGCGCCCAACCTCGAACTTGGCGCCGGCGAGGCCGTCCCGGCCGTTTCGCCCCTGCCGCAAATCGCCTTTGCCGGGCGCTCCAACGTGGGCAAGTCTTCGCTGATCAACGCCCTGGCCGGGCGCAGGCAACTGGCCAAGGTCAGCGCCACCCCCGGCAAGACGTCCAGCCTGAATTTTTACCTGGCCAAGGCTCTACCCGCAAGCGAGCCGGACGAAACCGCTTTCGCAACGGCCGATTTTTACCTGGTCGACCTGCCCGGTTACGGCTACGCCCAGCGCAGCAAGAGCGAACGCCAGTACTGGAGCAAGCTGATTGAAAGCTATTTACGCAACGGCAAGCGCCTGGCCGCCCTGGCCCTGCTGCTGGATTGCCGCCTGGAGCCGCAGGAGGCCGACCTGGAATTGGCCGCCTTTGCCCGCTCCATCAATTTGCCTGTTATTCCGATCCTGACCAAGGCCGACAAGTGCAAGCAAAACGAGCGGGCCGCCCGCCAGACCCAGTGGAGCAAAATTCTGGGCGGCAAAAAGCCGCTTTTGACCTCTGCCGTGGGCAGCCTCGAGGCCAGGCAATACAAACCCGGCCAGGCCGCCAAGGGCGGCAAAACCCGTCTGGGGCTCACACAGCTCTGGCAAGAACTGGCCCGGGCAGCCCTGGACAGTCAATAAAAAAAGTGGCCCGGGCAACTGACACGGGCCGCTTGATTTTACCTGGACGCTTCCCTAACTTCTCACATATTCCCTGGGCACGCGGTTGCGGACCATGCAGATGAGCTCGTAGTTGATGGTGCCGAGCGCGCCGGCCAGCTCGTCCACGGGCAGGCCCGGGCCGAACAGGATGACTTCGTCGCCGATTTTGGGGTCGGGCACGCCGCTGAGGTCGATCATGCACTGGTCCATGCAGACCCGCCCGACCAGGGGGGCTTTCCTGCCGTTGACAAGGCCGTGCGCCTTGCCGCTGAGCATGCGGGTGTAACCGTCGGCGTAGCCGATTGGCAACGTGCCCAGCACCATGTCGGCGGGGGCGGTAAAGGCGGCGCCATAGCCCACCTTGGCGCCCTTGGGCAGGTCTTTCACGTAAGTCAAACGGGCGATGAGCTTCATGGCGGGCTCAAGCTGGATGGGCCAGCGGTCGGCTTTTTCTTCCAGAATGTTGCCCCAGGGGGTGAGGCCGTACAGGGCCATGCCGGGGCGCACCATGTCCAGGTGGGCCTGGGGCATGTCCATGGTGCCGGCGCTGTTGCAGCAGTGCCGGATGGCCAGGTTCACGCCCTGGCCCTTGATGCCGTCGAGCGCCAGCTTGAAGGCCTCGAACTGGGCGTTGGCCAGGGTTTTGTCCAGGTTGTCGGCCGTGGCGAAGTGGGTGAACGCGCCTTCCAGCTCGATGCCCGGCAAGGCGGCCAGGGCGGCGCAAAACTCGCCGGCCTGCTCGGGGCGCACGCCCAGGCGGGACATGCCGGTATCTATCTTGGCGTGGATTTTGGCGGTCAGGCCCAGGTCCAGGGCGGCGCGGGAAAGATTTCTGGCCTGGTCGATGGTGTAGACGGTCTGGGTAATGCGCTTGCTGACCGTCACCGGGGCCAGTTCGGGCGGAATGTGCCCGAACACCAGCACCGGCAGGGTGAAGCCGGCGGCGCGCAGTTCCAGGGCTTCGCCAAGCACGGCCACGGCCAGGTAATCGGCGCCCACGCCGAGCGCTTCCTTGGCAATGGCCGTGGCCCCGTGGCCGTAGCCGTCGGCCTTGATGACCGGGCAGAATTTAACGCCCGGCTTCAGGAGCGACTTCAGGCGCAGCATGTTATTTTTTATGGCGGAAAGGTTAATTTCGGCCCAAACGTAGCGTTCTATGGACGACATGACGAACCTCCTGTTCAGATTGTTTGAAAAATGCGGTTGGCGCGTTGCCCGCAACGGGAGCTATCTTGTATATTCCCTGGGCACGCGCCGGCTCAAGCCGCACATGAGTTCCTGGTTGATGGTGCCCAGCAGGGTGGAAAGCTCGTCCAGGGGCAGACCCTCGCCAAAAAACGTGACTTCGTCGCCGGTTTTGGCTTCGGGCACGGCGCTCAGGTCCAGCATGCACTGGTCCATGCAGATGCGCCCGGCCAGGGGCACGCGCCGGCCGGCCACGATCACGCTCCCCTTGCCGCTCAGGCCGCGCGGGTAGCCGTCGGCGTAGCCCAGGGGGATGGTGCCCAAAATCATGTCTTTGGGCGCGGTAAAGGTGGCGCCGTAGCCTACCTTGGCCCCCCTGGGCAGGGGCTTGACGAAAGCCAGGCGCCCCTTGAGGGCCAGAGCCGGCTCAAGCGGCACGGGCCAGCGGTCGGCCCGCTCTTCCAGACGGTTGCCCCAGGGGGAAAAGCCGTACATGGCCACGCCCGGGCGCACCATGTCCAGGTGGGCCCGGGGCATGTCCATGGTGCCGGCGCTGTTGCAGCAGTGCCGTAGGGCAATGTCGATTCCCCGGCCCTTGATGGCCGCCAGAGCTTCCTGAAAGGCCTTGAACTGGGCGTTGGTCATGGTTTTGTCCTCGCCGTCGGCCGTGGCGAAATGGGTGAACACGCCTTCCAACTCGATACCCGGCAGGGCGGCCAGGGCGGCGCAAAACTCGGCGGCCTGCTCGGGGCGCACGCCCAGGCGGGACATGCCGGTATCTATCTTGGCGTGGATTTTGGCGGTCAGGCCCAGGTCGCAAGCGGCGCGGGAAAGGGCCTGAGCCTGGTCAACAGCGTATACGACCTGGGTGATGCGCTTGCCAACCACCTGGCAAGCCTGCTCGGGCAGCACGTGCCCCATGATCAGCAGCGGAATGGTAAAGCCGGCGGCCCGCAGTTCGGCGGCCTCGCTGTACGCGGCCACGGCCAGATAGTCCGCGCCCACGGCCAGGGCTTCCTTGGCGACGGCCGCGGCCCCGTGGCCGTAGCCGTCGGCCTTGATGACCGGGCAAAACTTCACGTTCGGCGCGCACAGAGCCTTCAGGCGCGACATGTTGCCGTTGATTGCGGAAAGATTGACCTCAGCCCAAACGTAACGCTCAATGGAAGCCATGCTGTTTCTCCTATTGGGGATAAGGAAAGAGTTGAGCCGGGGGAGGGAATCTCCCCCGGCGTCGCCTTATTCGTCCAGGGCCAGCTGGGTGCCGGAAATGTTGTAGCCCGAGTCCACGAACAGCACTTCGCCGGTCACGCCCCGGGCGAGATCCGAGCACAGGTACAGGGCGGTTCCGCCCACGTCGTCAATGGTGACGTTGCGCTTCAGGGGAGAGTGCTTGTCGATATGGTGCAAAATGTCGCCAAAGCCGGAAACGCCGGAAGAGGCCAGGGTTTTGATGGGCCCGGCGCTGATGGCGTTGATGCGGACGCCGCGCGCACCCAGGTCGTAGGCCAGGTAGCGCACGTTGGCCTGCAGGGCGGCCTTGGCCACGCCCATGACGTTGTAGTTGTGCACCCACTTGTCGGCCCCGTAGTAGGTCATGGTGACCACGGCGCCGTTGTCGTTCATGAGCGGTTCAAAAGCCTTGCACAGGGCGATGAGCGAAAAGGCGGAAATATCCAGGGCCAGGGCGTAGCCGGCGCGGGAGGTGTCCATAAAGCGGCCTTGCAGGTCTTCACGGTTGGCGAAGGCTACGGCGTGCACGAGAATGTCGATGTCGCCCCAGTTTTTTCTGGTCAGGTCCACGGCGGCGGCGATTTGCTCGTCGCTGGTGACGTCGCAGGGGAAGGTGAACGCGCCGCCCAGCTCTTCGGCCAGGGGCTCGACCCGCTTGCGAATGGCCTCGCCGGCCCAGGAAAAGGCCAGTTCGGCCCCGGCGCCCTTGAGAGCCTTGGAAATGCCGTAAGCGATGCTGCGGTTGTTGGCCAGGCCGAAAATTACAGCTTTTTTATCTTTAAGTAGCATGGTGTATCCTTGGTTTTTGCATTACATTCATAGATCGCCACCCGTAAGTATACGGTAGGCGTCCCGGTATTTTTCCGCCGTTACCCGCACCACTTCCGCCGGCAGGGCCGGCGGGGGCGGGGTTTTGTCCCAGGACTGGGCCGAGAGCCAGTCCCGGAGGTATTGCTTGTCAAAACTGGGCTGGCCGTGGCCGGGCTCGTACTCCGCCTTGAGCCAGAAGCGCGAGGAATCGGGCGTGAGCACTTCGTCTATGAGCACGATTTGCCCGTCCACCACGCCGAACTCGAACTTGGTGTCGGCAATGATGATGCCGCGCTCCAGAGCATAGGCGCCGGCCGCCCGGAAAAGGCCCAGCGAAACCTCCCTGACCCGCTCGAAGGCTTCCCGTCCTAAAAGAGCCACGGCCGCCTCGTCGCTGATATTTTCGTCG
>JAISDX010000132.1 GCA_031264465.1 Deltaproteobacteria bacterium
CTGCGGCCTGCGGCGTCCCGCAGATCGGACGAGTTGTACTCGTTATGGACGCGGCCCGCCCGGCCGGAGGCTTCGGCATAGAAACGGCCCGGCCCCCCCAATATCCCGGCGGGCACGAAGTCCAGGCGGCCCAAAATGCCGCCGCCGGTATGGTACATGTCGCCGTCGCCATGAACGGATGCGGCGTTGCTGAATGAATTGTAGGTGTCGTAGGAGCCGTTGCCGTACTCGAAGAACGCGCCGAGGGTCAGGCGTCCGGGTGTGAGGTCAGCGCCCCAGGACAGGCCGGTTAGAAGGGACACGGAGGCCATATCCACGTGGGAGCCGGTGTCGTAGCGCGACCGGCCGCCGGAAAGAGCGCCGAAGGCCCCGAAACCGTGCCCTGCCTGTACGCCCCCCTGTATGCCCTGCCCCGCCGCGTTCACGGCTTGCTCCATGCCCTGCCCGGCAACGAGATCGACGCCTTGGTTGACCAGGGCCATACCGGAAATAAAGCCTTCGGAGAGAGCCTTGGCCCCCGGCGCGGCCCGCACGTTTCGCACGGTGGCGGTCAAGTCGCTGGCGATAGTGTTCAAATCCCAAAGGTAGCTCAAGGTCGCGCCGTGCAGCCCCCTGGCTCGGGTTTGGGTGAAGCCGGCAGCGGTAAGGGTTCCGGCCCGGATGAGCGTCACGGAAGCTCCGGGCGGCAAGGGGGCCGCGCCGCCAAGGGTGCCGGCCGTGACCGTGGAACTCCTGTCTGGCGTCGTCGTTTCCGATAAAGAGGCTTGGTTGGTCACGGTAAGCACGGGACCGCTCTGAGTGACGGGGAAGGCGAAATTAAAAAACTCAAAATTGAGTACATTGTCCACTTCCGAGCCGCTGTAATTCCACACGTTCAGAGTGTTGCCGGTAAAGGCGTCGCTCTGGCCTGCGCCGGCAAGGCCGCCGTAGAGGTAGGTGTTTGTCCCAGAAAAGGTCGGGCTGCCGCTGACGGTCACGGTGTTGCCGGAGGCCGTGGCCGCGCCGGAAGCGCTGTAGGCAAACCCGCCGATGACATCAGTATTCACCGTGCCGCCGCTGACGGTCACGGTGTTGCCGGAGGCCGTGGCCGCGCCGGAATCGCTGTAGGCAAACCCGCCGATGACATCAGTATTCACCGTGCCGCCGCTGACGGTCACAGTGTTACCGGAGGCCGTAGCGTTGCCGGTGGAGCTCGTGGCGCTGCCGCCGTAGACACTCCCATTCACCGCATCGCCGCTGATGATCACGCTGTTGCCGGAGGCTGTGGCTGCGCCGAAAATGCTTATGACAGACCCGCCGGAGACATCTCCCTCCACCGTGCCGCCGCTGATGGTCACAGTGTTGCCGAAGGCCGTAGCTGCGCCGGACTCGCTCCGGGCCTCCCCGCTGTAGACATCTTCCTCCACCGCGCCGCCGCTGATGATCACAGTGTTGCCGGAAGCCGTGGCGTTGCCGGATATGCTCAATGTCTCCCCACTGTAGACATTCCCATTCACCGCGCCGCCGCTGATGGTCACAGTGTTGCCGGAGGCCGTGGCTGCGCTGGAAACGCTCCGGGCCTCCCCACTGTAGACATTATCATCCATCGCGCCACCGCTGATGGTCACGCTGTTGCCGGAGGCCGTGGCGTTGCCGGAGTTACTCAGGGTCTTCCCGCTGTAGACATGCACATTCACCGTGCCGCCGCTGATGGTCACAGTGTTGCCGGAGGCCGTGGCGTTGCCGGAGCTGCTCAATGCCTCCCCGCTGTAGACATTCCCATCCACCACGCCGCCGCTGACGGTCACAGTGTTGCCGGAGGCCGTGGCGTTGCCGGAGCTGCTCAATGCCTCCCCGCTGTAGACATCCCCATCCACCACGCCGCCGCTGACGGTCACAGTGTTGCCGGAGGCCGTGGCCGCGCCGGGAATATTCAGGGCAAGCCCGCCGACAACAGAACCGTTCACGTCGCTGTTGACGATAACTGTGTTCCGGTTCGGGTCTTTCAGGCCGGAGACTCCGGCGGCGGGCAACGCGCCGTCAGGCAAATCGCCGTTGCCGTAAACCTCGGCGCCCGGATCCGAGTTAATGGCGATGGTCTGCCCGGCCAGGGCCGTTGCCGGCGAAAACGCCGGACAGAGCAGAAGGCCGAGTGCAAGCGGGAACACAATGCCGGTCATACCCCATGAAAGCTGTATTTTCATGCCATCCCTCCGCATATCTTGTCGGGGCGCATCCCGACGAGTCATGATTCATGGCGAAATCGCCGGAACTACACTGCCGGAGCCTTGCGGACAAAACGCCAAAACGGCCTGCCTCAAAAAAAGACAGGGCCGTTTTGCAAAAGAACAGACCGCGCTATTCCTCGCGGAGAGCGCGTTATATGACGGAGTTGGTGTGTGTGTGTGTGTGTGTATGTGTGTGTAGCAAGAAGCGGGCCGGAACAGGCTGTTGCAGCCTTGAACCCGGCAGGATTTTCTTGAGCGCAAATAAATTGCCGCGGCCAGTTACGCACAGCACATGCCTCACACATAACGGTATAAAGTTCTACATAACGCGGAATGGATAAAACCGCAAAGAAAAATGGCATCGGAAAAATGGCTTTGTGAAGGTTGCGGCGTGAATGTCGCCTGCCGATTACATTTTTGCCAGGGCGCAAAAAGGCCCTCAAGCCGCGCTTCCCCGGTTCAAGCCGCCCTGTTCAGAAAAAACTTGCCGAACATGCCGCCCAGAAGGACGAAAGAGACAAAGGCCAGTCCATCGGCCGAAAGCGGCAAAAGACCGAGCAAGGGGCCGAGCGCTCCCGGATGGCCGGCCAGTTCCAGGTAGCCGTGCGCCGCTTCCAGCAGCCCGCAGACCGCCGCGAAATAGCAGGCGCCGCGCAGCACCCCGGTTTGCCCGGGCATGAAGGCCATAGCCAGGGCAATGGCGATGCAGGGCGGGTAGATGAAATTCAGCGCCGGGGTGACGATTCTGACCATGATTTCCAGCCCGGCTAGGCTGATCAGGCAGCTCAGGGACAGGGCGAAAATACAGCCGCCGGTATAGGGAACGCGCCCGTTGGTGGCTTTTTGCAAAAAGTCGGCCGTGCTGGCGGTCAGGCCCACGCTGGACGGGATACAGGCCAGCAGCAGCGCCACGTTGAACAGGCTGGCCCCGGCCGCGCCCCACTGGTGGGCCACGATATCCACGGACAGGTCGGCGTAGGAAACGCCCATGAACACGCCCGAGGCGGTGCTGCCCCGGTACAGCTCGCCAAAGGTGGCCAGGCCGAATACGCTGAAGCCGATGAGCATGGCCTTGAACAGCGTGAGCGCCATACCCCGGCTGCCGGCCACCCCCCGGCCCCGGATGTCGGCCAGAATCAGCCCGGAATAGATCAGGGCGGCCGGCAGGTCCATGGTCTGGTAGCCGCTGATGAAGCCGAAGCTGAAGGGAGAGCGGCTGTAATTCGGCGGCACGGCCTCGCCCACCGGCTCGGCCACCACGCTGAAAATCAGAAAGGCTTCCAGCAGGAACAGGGCCGGGATGGCGAAGCGGCTCAACTTGTCCACAATGCGGTTTTTGTTGCAGATGAACCAGTAAATGAGCAGGTAAAAAGCCAGGGTGAACAGGAGCATGGCCCACCAGGGCGCGTCCTTGCTCGAAGCGCCGCCGAAAATCGGATACAGGGCGCGGGTGACCGCGTCCCAAGCGGCGGCGCTCATGCGCGGTATGGCGAAAAGCGGCCCGACGATAAAAAAGACAAATCCGCCGAACAGGAGCGCGAACCGCCGCCCCACCAGGCTGAGCAGCACCAGGAACGAACCGCCGCGCACCACGGCCACATAGCCCAGGGCGGGCAGGAGGAGCCCGGCGAAGCTGTAGCCTCCAAAGGCGGTCAGCCACTCGGTGCCGGAGTTGCGCCCCCAGGTGGCCGGCCAAAGCAGCGAAGACGCCCCGAAGTGCATGCCAAAGATGGCCGCGCCAATAGAGAGCAAGGCGACAAGAGATACTTTCGAGACGCCAGCGGATCTGCTGCAAGAAAAGTCGTCGGAACCGGTCACCGCAAGTCTCGCTTGGCTAAGGTGCAGTCGCTTAACACCCGGTCAAGCGGCTTGGCAACATTTATCGCGCAGGATACGGGCTTTCCTGGGCTTTCATTCCCGGGCCTCATTCCTGCCCGGGCACTTCCTCTTTATATTTGCATTCCTTGTTGGGGCAGGAAAGCAGGTGCTTGCCGCGCGTGAACTTCTTCACCAGGATGGGCGAGCCGCAGGCGGGACAGGGCTTTTTCACCGGGAAATCCCAAACCGCGTAGTCGCAGTTGGGATAGCGCTCGCAGGAATAGAAGATTTTGCCCCGGCGCGAGCTTTTTTCCACCATGCGCCCCTCGCCGCACTTGGGGCAGATCACGCCGGTGCTGAAAGGCTCGGCATGTTTGCAGGCCGGGTAGCCGGAACAGGCGATAAAGCGGCTGCCGGTACGGGATTTTTTCAAATACAGATCTTTGCCGCAGAGCGGGCACTTGCCCATGACCCGGGCTTCTTCCGGCTGCTTTTCCTCAATTTGCACCGCGCCCTGCTCGTCGCGGCTGAAGTTGCGGGTACAGCGGCAGTCCGGGTAGCCGGAACAGGCCAGGAAGGGGCCGGCCTTGCCGAACTTGACCTGCATGGGCTTGCCGCAGTCCGGGCAGTCCACGCCGGCCGGGATGCCGCCCTTGACCGTTTTCATGGCCTTGGCCGCCTGGGCCAGGGCCGGGTTGAATTTTTCGGCAAAGCCGTTCAAAAGGGCCACCCAGTCCTGTTCGCCCTCGGCCACCTTGTCCAGCGACTCTTCCATGCCGGCGGTAAAGCCCACGTCCATGAGCGTGCTGAAATGCTCGCTCAACAGGTCGCTCACCACCACGCCCAGGTCGGTGGGGGTGAAGCTCTTTTCCACCAGGCGCACGTAGTCGCGGTCCTGCAGGGTGGAAATGATGCTGGCGTAAGTGGAAGGGCGCCCGATACCCTCCTCTTCCAGGGTTTTGACCAGGCTGGCTTCGTTAAAGCGGGCCGGGGGCTGGGTGAATTTTTGTTCCTTTTCCAGCTTGACCAGCTTCAGATCCTGCCCCTGCTTCAGGGGCGGCAGGTCTTCGTTGCCGTCTTCCTTTTGCGGGGTGAGCGTCAAAAAACCGGGAAAGAGAATACGCTCGCCCTTGGCCCGCCACTCGGAGCCGGCGCACTCGGCCGTGACCACGGTGTCCTCCACCTTGGCCCCGGCCATTTGCGAAGCCAGAAAGCGGTTCCAGATCAAACGGTAGAGGTTATACTGCTCGGCCGTGACCGCACCCTTGAGCGAGTCGGGAGTAATGGAGGCGTCGACCGGGCGGACGGCTTCGTGCGCGTCCTGGGCGCTGCCCTTGGTTTTGTAGAGCCTGGGCCTGGCCGGGTAATAATCTTTGCCCCAGGTGGCGGTGATGAACTCGCGCGCCTGTTGCCGGGCTTCGTCGGCAATGCGCACCGAGTCGGTACGCATATAGGTGATCAGGGCGGTGGTGCCGCGTTCGCCCAGGTCCAGGCCTTCGTACAGGCGCTGGGCCACGCTCATGGTGCGCTTGGCCGTGTAACCCAGGCGCTGGTTGGCGTTTTGCTGCAAAGTCGAAGTGATGAAAGGCGGCGGCGGAGTTTTTTCGCGCTGCTTGACTTGCAGGCCGCTCACCGTAAAGGAGCCGGCCCGGATTTTCTTTTCCAGCTCTTTGGCCTGTGTTTCATTCTTGATGGCGGCCTTTTTGCCGCCCACCTTGGTGAGCTCGGTGCGGAATTCCGGCTTGGCGCCGGCGTCGAGCGTGGCGTGGAAAGGCCAGTATTCCTCGGGCACAAAGGCCATGCGGGCTTTCTCGCGCTCCACGATCTGGCGCAGGGCCACGGACTGCACACGCCCGGCGGAAATGCCCCGCTTGACTTTGTCCCAGAGCAGCGGGGAAATTTTGTAGCCCACCAGGCGATCCAGCACCCGCCGGGCCTGCTGGGCCTCGAACAGATCGTTGTTCAGGCCGCGCGGGTGTTCCAGGGCTTCGCGCACGGCCCGGGCGGTAATTTCGTTAAACTGGATGCGCTTGATGTCAGCCTTGGTGGAATCTTTGAGGATTTCGGCAATATGCCAGGCGATGGCTTCGCCTTCACGATCCGGGTCGGGGGCCAGATAGATGGTGGTGGCTTTGGCGGCGGCACTTTTCAGCCCTTCCACCACTTTTTCGCGCTCCTCGATAATCTGGTACCGCGGGGCGTAGTTGTTATTCTCGTCCACGCCCAGGCTGCTGCCCGGCAGGTCGCGCACGTGTCCCAGACTGGCCTTGACGTCGTACTTGGCGCCGAGAAATTTTTTAATGGTCTTCACCTTGGCGGGCGATTCGACGATGATTAACTCTTTGGCCATTGCTCCTCCCTTATGGGCTGCAGGCGGAGCAATCTCCGCGCGCTCCGCTTTGAAGTTCGGGTAAGATACTGCATTGTCGGACAAGGTCAAGTGGGTTTTTTAAAACAAGCATTTTTGAAATCGCGCTTGGCATGCTGTTTGCTATTCCAAGCTCGCAAGACGCATAACAGTTCCCAAGGAGAGGATGACAATGCCAGTTACCAAACCTCAGCAAATATTCGGCGGCGGCGGTGTGCCGGTGATCAAAAAGGCGCGCCAGAGCGCTCTGGAGCAGCGCCAGGCCATGAACGCGGCCATGGGGCTGGACAACTTCGCCAAACTTCTGCGCGGCGATGCGCAGGCGGCGGTGCAGACTGTCACCAGTCAACAAGCTGACGCCGCCCGGGCGCAGAGCATGGCCCTGGCGAACCAGGGCGGCTCGTCTCTCCAGCCGGGCCAGCTAGGCCAGCCAGGTCCGGCCGCCGCCGGCAGCGGACCGGCGCACACGTTCCGGCAATCTTTGGAAAGCGCGCCCGGCGGCGCGGGCGGCAATCCGCAGAACCTGACCCGCTTGCAGCAGCTCATGCAGCAAGCTGATGACCCGTTGACTCTTGTCAAATCTTTGAACCCACTGTCCACGGCCCGCCCGCAGGGCGAGGAGGGCCGCATGCTGGCCCGGCGCACTTTCGGGCACCGCCGGAAAACGGGCGAGGCCGAAACCGCGCCGGAACCGAAAGAGGCCGAATCCCCGGAAAAGCCGATTGGCGCCCTTTCGGCCATGTTTGAATCCGGCAGCCGGGGCATTGCGGCCATCGGCTACGACCGCAACGGCGGCACCTCTTACGGCAAGTATCAAATTTCCTCCAAGGCCGGCAGCATGGACCAGTTCATCAAGTTCCTGGCCAAAGAAGAGCCGGAGTTCGCCGAGCGCCTGAAAAAAGCCGGCCCCGCCAACACCGGCGGGCGCGGCGGCAAGATGCCCCAGGTCTGGAACGGCTTGGCCGACGAGCAGCCGGAACGCTTTGCGGAGTTGCAGCAGCGGTTTATCGGCGACACTCACTTCAAGCCGGCCATGGACAAAATCAAGAGCCAGACCGGGCTTGAAGACAAGGATTTCAGCCCGGCCATGCTGGAGGTGGTGTTTTCCACCGCCGTGCAGCATGGGGTGAACGCGGCCGGGCGCATTATCGGCCGGGCGCTGGAGACCGTGGGGCTGGACAAGTTGAAGTCGGGCGACAACAAGGAAGTGATGCGGGCCGAACAGGAAGTGATTCGCGGCGTGTACAAGAACCGTTCGCGTCAGTTTGTTTCCTCCACCCAGCAGGTACGCGAGGCCGTGCAGGGGCGTCTGCAAACGGAAATGAACATGGCCTTGAATATGCTGAAGGATTTTTTCACGGCCTAATATAGATACGATAGCTGATGGGATGGCCCGCCCGCCTAAAGCGGGTATGCATAGGTAAACCAAAAACCTTGCAGGAGGCCATCCCATGAAGACCGTTACCACCATCGGCATCGACTTGGCAAAGAACA
>JAISDX010000065.1 GCA_031264465.1 Deltaproteobacteria bacterium
CAAAAAGCCGCGCAGCGCCGTGCTCATGGAACTGCAAACCAGAATTTCCCGCGCCCTGCAACTTCCGGTAAAGATCAACGGGCAGGAAGACCGCGGGCGGCTCTGCATCAAGTTTGCATCCAGCGAAGAGCTTAACTCCCTGCTGGCCAAGTTCGGAATGGGGGAAAACTAAATGACGGCAGCAAACCAGGGCAAGCACGAGCAAAAACATTGGAGATCCTTCCAGGCGCGCGACCTGGCCGCGCGCCTTCCGGAACTCGTCGGCGTTCCCGTACTGATTATCGGCGACGTCATGCTCGACGAATACTTCATCGGCGATGCCAGCCGGATCTCGCCCGAAGCGCCGGTGCCGGTGGTGCTGGTCAGCCAGGAACGCCTCCTGGCCGGCGGAGCCGGTAACGTGGCCCGCAATATCCTGGCCCTGGGCGGCAGGCCCCACCTGGTCGGCGCCTGCGGCGACGGTCACAACAGCGACCGCCTCCGGCGCACCTTGGCGAACGAAGGGCTGGAAACCAGCCTGATCACCCTGCCCGGTCGGCCGGCCACCACTAAAAGCCGCATCCTGGCCCGTGGCCAGCAGTTGTTGCGGATAGACCACGAAGACGCCCGGCCGCTGAGCGCCAAAGAAATAAAACAGGCCTTGGAGGTAATCGAGGCAAAATGGCCGGAGCAGCGCGTTGTCATCATTTCCGACTACAACAAGGGAATGATCGGCAAACGCCTCTTGCAGGGCATTTTCGACATCAAAAAGCGCCATTCCAACCCGGTATCCATCCTGGTGGATCCCAAGGAAACACATTTCCCGCTCTATAAAAACGTCGACCTGCTCACTCCCAACACCAAAGAAACCGGCGAAGGCGCCGGCTTTCCCATTCGCAGCCGGGAAGACCTGCTCAGGGCCGGGGCCGCCATCCTCAAAAAGCTGCGCAGCCCGGAGCTCCTCACCACCCTCGGCGCCGACGGCATGGCTCTTTTCAGCACCAAGGGCAGCCGCCAGGGGCAAGAGCTGGAAGTCATGCACATCCCCACCCTGGCCCGCCAGGTCTTTGACGTGACCGGCGCAGGCGACACGGTGATCGGAACCCTGGGCCTGGCCCTGGCCGCCGGCTTTCGTCTGCCCGAAGCCTGCATCCTGGCCAACTATTCCGCCGGCATCGTGGTGGGCAAGACCGGCTCCGCCACCGCCAGCCCGGATGAACTGAAAGAAGCCATCGAAACTCTGGCCGGACCGGAGATAGAATATTGGCTGTAGGTTCAGCGATTCCTTAATACTGGATTTTAGGCGGCGCCTTCAAGTACTCAATCCGCGCCTCAATCACGCTGTTGTTCGGATAGGTAAAACGAATGCTCTCGAACAGGGCCAGGGCGTCCTGCTTTTCGCCCTTAAGTTCAAGAGCGTCGGCCAGCATGAAGATTGCAAGAACCTGCAGGTCGTCATCAACGCCGTCCTGCAACAGCAGGTCGCGCAGGGTGGCGATGCCGGCATCGGTATCTTCCATGATCATATAGGCGTCGGCCAGGTCGTATTGGCAGTCGGACTTGATGGACCGCGGCAGATCCAGGGCAAGGCACTGGTTGAGCGACGTTTTGACATGCTCGAATTCAAGGCGGCGCAGGTAAATTCTGGCCATGCTCCGGTAAATGGAAGCCTTTTGCAGAGCCGGGGTGCCCGGGGCGGCCTCAATTTGGGCCCAAAGCGCCATGGCCCGATCAAAACGGCGGGACTGCTCATACTCCGAGGCCAGCCGCTCCTGCACCAGCCTGAATTCCGGGTAAACCCCTTCGTACTCTATCAGCATGGCTTCCAGCAGCTCAATGGCCGCCACCCGGTTATGGCGCACGTTCAGGGCCAAATCCACCAGATTGTTCCAAACTTCCCAACGGTCTTTACCGTCGGGGTTGCGGCGCAAATAGCGCTCAAACGACTTTTCCGCCTCCATGAAATCACGGTGGCGCATGTATTCGCGGGCTTCGGACAAATCGTCGCGGCCGGCCGTGTCGTCAAAACAGCCGGACAGGCAGAACATGGCGCCCAGCACTGACAAGAGCAACACCACCATGAAAACTGAACGGACCATGGCTATTCGTCCTGCTGGCCGGCGTCGACGCTTTCATCCACCTTGTCAAAGCTGACCACATAGCCGCCTTCATCAATGGAAACTAGGCGCACCCCCTGGGTGTTCCGGCCGATGCTGTTGATGTCGCGCACCCCGAAGCGGATAATCTTGTTGGTCGAGGTTAAAAGCAGCAACGCGTCGCTGTCCGTAACCGTAACCGCCCCGATCACCACGCCGGTTTTCGGCGTAACCTTGAAGTTGATTACCCCGTAGCCGCCACGCGACTGCAGACGGTACAAGTCTATGGAAGTACGCTTGCCGTAGCCGTTGCTGGAAACGGACATGATCGTGGCGTTCTCGTCGCCGCCCGGCACGATCACGCAGGCCACCACCTTGTCGTTGCCGCGCAGGGCAATGCCCTTCACGCCGGTGGCGGTGCGACCCATACTGCGCACATCGCGACAGTTAAAGCGAATGGCCATGCCCTTTTCGGTGGTGAGCACCACGTGGCTGGCATCGTCAATTTCCCGCACGGCAATAAGTTCGTCGTCATCGCGCAGGCCCAGTGCCTGAATGCCTGTCTTGCGGCACCTGGCGTAAAGCTGGGCATCGGAACGCTTGACCATGCCGCGCCTGGTGGAGAAGAAGAAAGATTTTTCGGCCGTAAATTCACGCACGGAAAGCACCGTGGCGATATATTCGTCTTTTTCCAGCGGCAAAAGGTTGGCAATATGCACGCCCTTGGCCGTACGGCTGCCTTCCGGCACCTGATGCGCCTTGAGCTGGTGCATGCGCCCCCGGTTGGTAAAGAGCAGCAGGAACTGATGGCTGGAGGTGGTCAAAAAGTCCTGCACAAAGTCGTCTTCGCTGGTATGCACTCCGGCAATGCCCTTGCCGCCGCGCTTTTGCTGCTGGTAGACGTCCAGGCTGGTGCGCTTTATGTAGCCGCGCCGCGACAGGGTGATTACCACGTCGTCGTCTGGAATGAGATCCTCAATATCAATGCCGGTCAGTTCGTCCTCAAGCATTTCGCTGCGCCGGGGCGTAGCAAAGGTTTTTTTAAGATCTTCCAGCTCTTCGCGAAGAACGCCGCGCAGCACGGTTTCGTCTTCCAGAATGGATTTGAGATAGGTAATCAGTTTGAGCAGTTCGCGGTATTCCTCAAGCAGCTTCTCGTGCTCAAGGTTGGTAAGGCGCTGCAGACGCATGTCCAGAATAGCCTGGGCCTGAGCTTCGCTGAAGCTGAAGCGGTTCATCAAATTTTCCCTGGCTTCGGGCGGAGTCTTGGAAGCGCGAATCAGCGCCACCACTTCGTCAATATTGTCCAAAGCCACCCGCAGCCCCTCCAGGATGTGTGCCCGGGCTTCCGACTTCTGCAAATCGAAACGGGTACGGCGAATAACCACCACCCGGCGGTGCTCCAGGAACTGCTCCAGGGCCGTCTTCAGGTTCAGCAGCTGCGGCCGGTTGTTCACCACCGCCAGCATGTTGAAGCCGAAAGAGGTCTCCAGCGAAGTAAACTTGTACAGGGAGTTGATGACAATGTCCGGAATGGTGCCGCGCTTCAAATCCAGCACAATCCGAATACCCTTGCGGTCCGACTCGTCACGCAGGTCGGAAACGCCGTCGATTTTCCGGTCGTTCACCAAACTGGCGATTTTTTCCACCAGCGCGGATTTGTTCAGCGCAAAGGGGATTTCGCGAATAACAATAGATTCCGTGCCCTTCTTGCGCGTCTCGATTTCCACCTTGCCGCGAATTTTAACGGAACCGCGCCCGGTGTGGTAAGCGTCGTACAGCCCCTTGCCGGCATAGACAAAACCGCCGGTGGGAAAGTCCGGCCCCTTGATATAGGCCATCAAGTCGTCAATGGCGCAGTTGGAATCTTCCAGCAAAAGCAGCAGCCCATCACAGAGTTCGCCCAGGTTGTGCGGCGGAATATTGGTAGCCATGCCCACAGCGATGCCGGAAGAGCCGTTAAGGAGCAGGTTCGGCACCTTGGTAGGCAGTATGGCCGGTTCCTGCATGGTATTGTCATAGTTGGGGCGGAACTCGACTGTACTCTTGTCAATATCAGACAAAAATTCGCCGGCCAGGCGGGACATGCGCACTTCGGTATAACGCATGGCCGCCGCAGCGTCGCCGTCAATGGAACCGAAGTTGCCCTGGCCTTCCACCAACGGGTCGCGCATGGAAAAATCCTGAGCCAGGCGCACCAGGGCGTCATAAACAGCCGAATCGCCATGCGGGTGATACTTACCAATGACGTCGCCGACCACGCGGGCGGATTTTTTGGGCGCCCTGTTGAAAGTATTGCCCAACTCGTGCTGCGCGAACATAATACGCCGGTGTACCGGCTTGAGCCCGTCACGCGCGTCCGGAATGGCCCGCCCGATAATTACCGACAGCGAATATTCCAGGTAAGACTTCCGCAGCTCTTTCTCAATACTGATCTGATCGTTTATCTCAGCCACAGTGTAACCTTCATAAAAATATCCCACGCATTACCGCGGGAGCAAAATATCCAGTAAAACAATCCTACTTGCCTTACCCCACATCCTCCCTCCTGAAAAGTTTTGCAGCGGGGATGGGAGCAGTGAGGAGCTTTTTCAAATATCCAGATCCTGCACGCTCAGGGCGTTTCTTTCAATGAATTCTCGGCGGGGTTCGACGCGGTCGCCCATGAGCTGTTCGAAGGCTTCGGAGGCTTCGGAGGCGTCTTCCACTTTCACCTGGAGCATGTTGCGGTTTTCCGGGTTCATGGTGGTAACCCAGAGCTGTTCCGGGTTCATTTCGCCCAGCCCTTTATAGCGCTGGATATTCAGTCCTTTGCGGGCTTCTTCCAGAATACCGTCCTGCAAATCGAAAATACCCTGAACGGCGCGCTTTTCTTCTTTACGCTCCAGGGTGAAGTCGAAAGAGCCGCAGAGCTCCAGCAGTTCTTCCCGGGTTTTGTAAGCCTGGGTGTACATACGGGAGTTGAAAAATTCCATGCCCAGGCGGTAATGCCGGCCGTTGCGGTCTTCCAGCACCACGAAGGCCAGTTGTTCGAACTCGCTGTCCTGCACTTCAATACGCATGAGGTAGCCTTGTTCGTTTATCCAGGTGATCAACCGCTGGTAGTCGGGGTGGTTGCCGTTGGCCAGGATGATCTCGCAGGTCAGACGGTTCTGGTATTCCAGAAAAGCCATGAACAGGGCATCCGGAATACCGGCGTTTTCCGCTTCGTTACGACGCTGGCGAACAGTCTGGATGCGCTTGTAAAAGTCGATCACCTCCGTGCCGCTGAAAGTCCTGCCGCTGGCGGTGCTGACGGAAATATCCTTGCTCGCCCGGTTCATCAGAAATTCGTTAAGTTCGTTATCGTCCTTGATGAAGCGCTCGAATTTCGGCGAGGCGGAATGCGCCCGGTAAAGCGGCGGCTGGGCAATGTAAAGGTGCCCGGCGTCGATCAGTTCGGGGTACTGGCGGAAAAAGAAAGTCAGTAGCAGGGTGCGGATATGCGCTCCATCCACATCGGCGTCGGTCATGATGGCAATCTTGTGGTAACGGAGCTTGCCCAAATCCACGTCGGATTCGCCGCTGACCAAGCCTACCCCGGCGCCCATGGCCGTAATCAGGTTTTTGATTTCCTTGTTGGCCAGCATCTTGTCAAACCTGGTCTTTTCCACGTTCAAAATTTTGCCGCGCAAAGGCAGAATGGCCTGGTACCTGGGGTCTCGCCCCTGCTTGGCCGAACCGCCGGCCGAATCGCCTTCCACAATGAAGAGTTCGGACTCTGCCGGGTCTTTGCTCTGGCAGTCGGCCAATTTGCCGGGCAGGGCGTTGTCGGAAAGCGCCCCTTTACGGCGCACCAGTTCCTTGGCCTTACGCGAGGCTTCGCGAGCCCGGGCCGCGTCAATGGCCTTTTCAATTATCAGTCTTATATCCTTGGGATTTTCCGCAAAATTGGTATTCAGCTTGTCATAAACCACGGTGGCTACAATGCCGGTCACTTCGCTGTTGCCAAGCTTGGTCTTGGTCTGTCCTTCAAACTGCGGGTCCGGTATTTTTACGGAAACAACGGCGGTCAGGCCTTCGCGCACGTCGTCGCCGGACAGGCCTCCCTTGAATTTTTTGGCCAGTTCGGAATTTTTCAGATAACCGTTGATGGCCCGGGTGATGGCGGTACGAAAACCCACCAGGTGGGTGCCGCCTTCCTTGGTGCGAATGTTGTTGGCAAAGGTAAGGACGTTTTCCTTGTAGCTGGCGTTGTATTGCAAGGCGAATTCCACCATTACGCCCTGAGCTTCTCCCTCGGCGTAAACTAGGCTATGAATGGGACCTTCGCCGCTGTTCATGTTCTGCACAAATTCACGCAGTCCGCCATCGTAGCGAAAAGAATCGTGTACCCCGGTCGTTTCGTCATGGAACTCTATTTCCAGGCCCCGGTTGAGGTAGGCCAGCTCTTCCAGGCGCTTGCGCAGGACTTCATAAGAAAAGTCCAGGGTTTCAAATATTTCTTCATCCGGAATAAAACGGACCGTGGTGCCGCGGCTGTCTGTCTCGCCCACTTTTTCCACCGGGGTGACGGGCACGCCGCGCTGGTAGCGCTGGGTGTAGCGGAAGCCGTCTCGGCGCACGGTAACTTCCAACCATTCCGAAAGGGCGTTCACACAGGAAACGCCAACGCCATGCAGGCCACCGGATACTTTGTAGCTGGAGTGGTCGAATTTACCGCCGGCGTGCAGCTTGGTCATGACCACCTGTACGGCCGGAACGCCTTCCTTGGGGTGAATGTCCACAGGAATGCCGCGCCCATTGTCGCTGACGGAACAGGTTCCATCCAGATGCAGCCGGACGGTTATCTTGGTGCAGTAGCCGGCCATGGCTTCATCAATGGAGTTGTCCACCACTTCGTAAACCAGGTGGTGCAAGCCGCGCGCATCGGTGCTGCCTATATACATGGCCGGGCGTTTACGTACGGCGGCCAGCCCTTCGAGAACGGTTATGCTCCCGGCGTCATACTGCTGTTTTTCGGTTGTCCCCGCCGGATTAGCTTCGTTGGACATTAAACGTTTTCCTCGCTGTAGTAAGTTTGATCAAAAATTTTCATGGGCATTATTATCACAATGTATTCCGGATCGTCATCGCCAAATATGCCGCAGGGTCCTTCGCCGCCGCTCATGACCATCTTCAGCGTCTTGGATTGGTAGTGTGATACGAGTTCAATCAGATTGCGGGTGGGGAAAGCTATCTTGGAGATAGCGCCCGAGTAGTCGCCATCCATAATTTCCGTTCCCGAACCGGTGTTCTGGCTGGTGGAGGAGAGCACCACTTCATGCGAGTCCGCCCGGGAAAAATCGAAAAAGGTGCAGCGGTTGCTTTCGGAGTTGAAGAGCAGGAGCCGTTCCAGCGATTCGATCAGCTCTTTGCGCTCCAGAGAAAGAGTGGAAGTGTCGTCACCGTCCAGCTTGTTGAGAAAGCCCATGTAATCCGGGTACTGATAGGAAGAAAGCGGCAGGCTGAAGGTCTCTTTATTGTCGTTGCTTTGGAAAAAGAGACGCTTTTCACCCAGATTGATTTCCACTTCGTTGTCGCCCAACCATTTTTTAAGTTCGTTCAGATATTTCTTTTGAATCAGAATGCCGTCGGCCGGCAGCATGGCCTGCAGGTCATCGTGCATAAACCGTTGCATGGCGAACTGGTGCCCGTTCAGTCCGCAGGCGTCGATCTTTCCATCAGACGTGGGCTTGATGCACAGACAGGCAATGGCGTCCATGGCGTCGTCATCGCTGATGCAGTAAATGATGCGGTCAATAAGCTCCTGAATGTAGTCGCCGGACCAAATGACCGGCTCTGACGAAGGCGATTGTGGAAATTCGGAAAGATTCTGGAACCAGAGCGAATCGTTGATCGGCCATTTATACTTGCGCCGGCCCTGCTCAATGATCAGCACGCCAGCCTCCGGGTCCTGGCGCAGAGAAATTTGCCCGCCATTCAACTGGCGAATCAGGTCAACAAAGCCTTTTCCCTGCACGCCCGCCAGCCCGGGCTCAATGACCTCGGCCGTATAACTGCCGCGAAATTCTATGCTGGAATCGGTAGCCAGCACTTCAAACTTTCCGTCTTCCACCTTCAGCCAGATGGAGCGCAAATAAGCCGCGCCGCTTCTGGCCGGAATGATGCTGGCCGCTTTTTGCAAGCCTTCAATTACGTCTTCTTTGTATACCTTAATATTCATATAAACTCCTTTTGTAGAAGCAGGGTCTGAGTATATGTTTTTAAAATTTATAATGACAATAAATAATTAAAAATTAAATTAACACTAACTATAGCTGACCCGGATTTTTACGCGCATCAGGCAACAAATGACCCGCGGCGGTTTTTAGTCAGGCACATATTTCTCAAGTTGGTGACAAGTTTGTTAATATCTCTGTTTGTTTTAATCATTTCCTTAACTTTATTAATAGAATAGACCACGGAAGAATGGTTCAGACCCATGAACTCGCCAATCAGGCTCAAATTGACCGGAAGCAGTTCGCGTAAAAGGTACATGGTCAACTGACGGGCCAGTACAACCTGGCGGGAACGCTCCTTGCCCCTGAGGCCGGCGGCGGCAAGGTTCATATGTTCCGCCACGCAATTCAGCACCAGTTCCGGCGTGAGACTAACGGCACCGCTGACGCCGGAGTTCTTTAAAATATCGGACAGGACGAAATCCGTATCGCTGGGCTTCAGGCTTTTAAATGACCAAACTTTAAGCATGGTGCCGTGGATTTGTCTGAATTCCGAATAGAGTCTGGCCAGGTAAAGAATTTCCTCTTTTTTAAGGTGCAGTCCGAGTTTGTCGTTCTGTCCCTGGATGTAACGGGTTTTTATGTCCAAATCTGGTTTTTTTATTTCGATGATCAGTCCGCTTTCCAGGAGCGAACGCAGCCTGCCGGAAAGGTAGGGGCAGGCTGCCGGGGACGCGTCAACGGACAGGGCAAGATAAATTTTTTGTTCCGAGCACTGCTCCAGCAACTTGACCAGATTTTTCTGAAATTCCGGCTTGCCGGCGCACTCTTGAAAGTTGTCGATTATGAGCGCTTTCAAATCGCAGAACGGCAAAAAAAACGGATTGCCTTTTCCCTTATTGTTCTCAATTATTGTTTCTAATTCTTCCAACTTACCAAAAAATATGCTGTTTTCATGAATATAAGTCCTCATTTCCTGAAAGATGGCGGTCAGAATATGGCTTTTTCCATAGCCGGGCGCGGCGTAAAAAGCCAGTTGCCCAGGTCCTTCAAGTTTGGCGAATTCCCTGGCGGCCGATAGCGGAAATTCGTTTTTCCGGTTGTAGAGAAAGTTTTCAAAAGTTTGAGAAAAAGTTTTGGCGAAGCTTTGGACCGCGACCGCTTCATCTGTTTTTTCCAGACTCTGTTTATTGGTGAACAGCCGGTAACTAGTGTTTTTTTTTGTCTTTAACTTGTCACCCGGCCAGCACAGTCCGGAATGGTCACAATAGACCGGAATCAGGTTTGAAGCAGCGAATTTGTTTAGTTTTTTTTCAAAAGAGGAGCGGTAGTTGGCGTCAAACCACTCAAAAAAAAGCCGATGTGGAAAGCGCACCTGGAGATTATTTTTATCCTGCTGAAATAGAAGCGGGTCAAACCAGATTTCAAGCTCGGTTTCAGGAATTTCCCCAAGAAAAAAGTCGCGCAACCGCTGTTTTAACATCAGTTTTTATCAGTAAAATTAATAAATTATGAAATAAAAGGGCCATGCCGGCGGCAATTTGGATTTCCTCTAAAATTATCCATAAATGTAACACGAAATTAAGATTTTTACAACATCCATCTCCGGTTTATCGGTTGCTTTACGATAACCGGATATGTTAAAGAAAATGCGGTCGATCAAAAAAAATGGGGTAATTTATGAGCGAAAAGGCACTCACGCATAAAGAATTGTCCGTACTGCTCGGTGTTTCCGAAACCACTGTAAAAAGTTACCGGCGCAAGTTTCCGGGCAGCATTCCGGTGGCCAACAAAGGAAAGCCTATTCGTTTCAAGCCTGAAGCCGCCGGAATTTGCCTGCGCATTCGCGACTTGTTCGCCGAGGGCATGTCCGTTGAAGAGGTGGGGGCCAGACTGACTCAGGAATTTGGCTGGAGGCGGCCCAGAAGCGCCGAGAGCGCCGTCAGGCCGCCGCAGAAAAAAAACGGCGGCGTTGACCTTTCGCAAAGCTTCGCCACGGCGCTGGGCAACATGGCCAAGAGCATGATTTCTCTTAACCAGTCGCACACCGGCATTTTGAATACCCTTAAAAATGTTGAGACCATGCTGGGCGAGATTGGGCTGGGCAATTTCAAAATTGACGCCGAAGCCATCGTGGACGCCCGGCGCAAGAACGAGGCCGTCGCGTCCGAAGCTTTTACCGGCATTACCCGGGCCATGGACCAGGCGGCCGCCACGTTGGAGTCGACCGGGGTAGCCCTGGAGGAAAGCCGTGAACTGCGCCGGGAGCAGGCCAGGGAAAACGCGGTTATCATCGAAACCCTGGAAAAAGTTCTGGAAGCGCTAAGAGATGTTTCCGCCAGGCCGGCCCTCTCCGCTCCTCCCGAAAGGCCGAAAGTGGTCTACCTGCATCAGGAGCGGTCGGCTGGCGAGTCGGCCGCGAGTTCCGTTCAACCGGAAACCGCGTCGGATCTTTCGCCGGACTTTTCGGAAGCCCCGCGCCGCCTGCTGCAACTGCCCCTAGTGGTCCGCCTGGAAAACGGCACTTATATCAGCGCAGGCGGCAAGAGCCTCGGCAAAATAACCCTTAACGACGTCAAGGCCATGCTGGCCCAGTCCTACCTGCCGCCGGACAACTTCCAACTGCGCTGGGAGCGCGACCCTGAGGGAATTTGGGCGGTGCTGGAACAGCGCGAGGGAACGGCCCTGCGCCTGCTCACCAGCGAAATAGTCTCGGCCCGGGGAACCAGCGTGCTGGAGGTGGCCGCTTTCAAGGAAGAAGGCGTGCAGCAGCACCCGGTGGATTTTTGTCGCTTCCTTGGGGAAATCGGCCGCTGAGTTTGCCCGGCAAGAAAACTGGCAAAAGGCGCGCGCAACATTTTGTTACAGGGCTTTTCGCCTGAAATAGCTTGCGGCCAGGGCCGAGAGAGTTTATTAAACCCGGTGAAGCTGCAAACTTTTATGGAGTAAAAATGAATATGGTTTTAAAAAGTATCGCTTTGTTCCTGATCTTTTCAGGCTTTGCCGTTTCCGCCGCTGGCCTGGTCAATGTGGGGACGGCCGGACGGGCCGAGGCCGCGACCGCTAAAACCTATCTGATCCTCCCGTTTAACGTGGAAGGAAACAAGCAGAACGCCTATCTTGGAAAATCGCTGCCCGCGGTATTCAACTCCGGTCTGAACTGCCCAGGTGTGGCCGGGCGGCTGGACAGCTATGAAAACTTCAATAAAAACCCGGCTTCCGGCGAGGCAGACGCCAGAAAAATCCAGAAAAGCTCCGGCGCCGATTACGTGGTCTGGGGAAGCATCATCTTTATCGGCGACGAATGCAGCCTGGTGGTCAACGTAACCGACAAGGACGGCAAGAACACCCCCATGTCGCGCAGCAGCAACATGGGCCGGCTCAGCAACGACGTGCTTTCGGTCTGCAGCAGCATCAAGGCGGAAGTTTTCGGCTGCCCGGGCGCTTCAGCCGGGCGCGGCTCCGGCGCGGCGGACGGCGTGTATGCCGTGCCTTCGGCCGCGCAAAGCGCCCAGCAGCAAGCTCCGGCCGGGCGGCGCTCGCCTGCCGGCATCAACCCTTCCATCCGCATGGAAGGCGGCAGTTCCAGCGACGAGACCCGCCTGCGTTCGCAGCAGCTCCCTTATGCCGCG
The DNA here is from genome assembly GCA_031264465.1 of Deltaproteobacteria bacterium. Taxonomy (GTDB): domain Bacteria; phylum Desulfobacterota; class Desulfovibrionia; order Desulfovibrionales; family Desulfovibrionaceae; genus WRHT01. The sequence continues at coordinate 11,908 of JAISDX010000065.1, forward strand.
CGCGGCATGGAAGTTTGCGACGCCGACGGTGACGGTCTTAAAGAAATTTTCATTATCGACAAGTTCAACCTTTACGCCTACCGCTTTGAAAACGGCCGCCTCGCCCCGCTGGCCAGCACCAGGGTGAATCTGAATCTGGAAAACCTGACCATCCGCTCCTTTGACGTCAACGGCGACGGCACCAGGCAGCTTCTTATTTCCAGTATCGACAGCGAGCAGTACCCGCGCAGCCGCGTGTATAGCTTCAACGGCAAAGAACTCAAGCTGGAAATGAGCAACATCCGCTATTTCCTTAACGTGCTGCGCGACCAGAACGGCGTGGAAATGCTTATCGGTCAGCCAGCCGACAAGTATGATATGTTCAGGGTGAACGCCATCACCCATATGGTGAAAAAGGGCAACACCCTGGAGCCTGGCGAGGCCCTGCGGCTCCCCAAGGAAATCAACCTCTACAGCTTTGCCTACCTGCCGGCCGGCCGGGCTATGGATATGGACACCAAGATCATCAGCGTCTCCAAGCTGGAAAAGCTCAAGGTCTGGACGCTGGGAAACAGCCTGCTGCACACCGGCAGCGAAGATTACGCCGGTTCGCCGGTTTACATGGAAATCAACCCGAACACCAAGGGCATGGGCGACGAAGGGATCAGCATCAAGCAGATGTACTACATCCCCATCCGCATGCTGCCGGTGGACCTCAACCAGGACGGCGACTGGGAAATCGTGACCAACTATGCCGTAACCCTGGTCGGGCAGATTTTCAAACGCTACCGCAACTTCTACCAGTCGGAAATCCACGGCCTTTATTATGACGGCACCGGCATGAACGTTCAGTGGCGCACCAGGGCCATTCAGGGCGGCACGGTGGACGTGGCCATTACGGACTTCGACAACAACGGCACGCTGGATCTGGTGGTTTGCATCAACATCGGCAACGAGTTCACGGACCGCAAATCCCAGGTTATCGGTTACGTTCTGGATCTCAGCCAGGTGGACGAGCGCGCCGGCGAGGGCGACTTTGTGCGCGGAAGATAAGAGCAACATTCACATCATCGGCGAGGCCGAGGCGGGAACTAGGCTGCTGCGCTTTTTGGAGCGCGGGCTGGGCCTGCCGCGGCCTCTGCTTTTCCGGCTGCTGCGCAGCGGGCAGGTGCGGGTGAACAAGGGGCGGGCCAAGCCGGAAAGCGTGCTCCTGACCGGCGATGCAGTCCGGCTGCCTCCCGCCCTGGCTTTTCCCGGCCGGGCCGACCCGGAAGCCGCTCCGGCCGGCTTGAACGCTCTCCCGGAATTGGGACCGAACTTGAGAATAGTCCAGGCCGGCAAACATTGGCTGGCACTGGACAAGGGGCCCGGCTTGCCGGTGCAGCCCGGCAGCGCGCATGAGGATAGTCTCAGCGCGCGGCTGAGGCAGGCCTTTGCGCGGCTATCCGGGGGAGTTTCCTTCACGCCGGCTCCGGCTCACCGGCTGGACAAGCAGAGCACGGGCCTGGTCATGGCTGGCCGCACTCCCCTGGGACAGCGTTGGCTGAGCGCTCTTTTTGCCGGCGACAAGCGCGAACTCTTGCGTATCTACCTGGTTTGGGTGTCCGGCCAATGGGAGAGCGCCGGGGCGGAAACGCTGCGTGACCGGCTGGTCCAGAAGCGCGGCCCGGACGGGCTGGAACGGATGTACAGGCTGGCCGGGCCGGAGCAAAACGACGCGGCCAGGGAAGCCGCGGCCAGCTATCGCCCTCTGAAATTTATCGAGAGCAGCCCCTGCGGTCCGGCCAGCCTGCTGGAAGTGCAACTGTTCAGCGGGCGCAAGCATCAAATCCGGGTGCAGTGCGCCGAGCGCGGCCACCCGGTAATCGGCGACCGGCGCTACGGCGGGCCGCTTTTCCGGCAAATGCTCCTGCACGCCGCCAAAATCAGCCTGCCAGCAGCAGAAGATTATTACGGCGAAAGTTTTGCAGCCGTCAGACTTTGCCTCGACCCGCCTTGGCCGGCGCCATTTAATTACAGCATCGAACCTTAAGGTTCCCCCGGCTTCATCCCCCGGTTGGGTACGGGGCGGCGCCTTGGCCGCCGGAGGCAGCTTTGCCCGGGGCCATTCACAAAGGCAAGCTTTTGGTTTATACAGGCGAGCTCGAGAGGTGGCGGATGGAAAATTTACTTGCAAGCTTGTCCGCGCAGTTCAGCGCTCTTTCAGTCCCCTTGTTTGCCGGGCTTTGCGCTTTGGCCTATCTGCTGGGCTCGGTACCGTTCGGCTTGGCGATCGCCAAAGTTTTTTGCGGCATTGACCCGCGCCTGGGCGGCAGCCGGAATATAGGCACCACCAACGTGGCCCGGCTGTGCGGCTTCCACTGGGGGGTGGCCACGCTTTTGTGCGACGCCATGAAGAGCGCCCTGCCCACGGCCCTGGCCCTGTACCTGCTGGGCTCGCATTTTTTTGCCGGGCTGGTGGGGCTGTTCGCCCTGGTCGGGCACATGTTCTCAATTTTTTTGCGCTTCAAGGGCGGCAAGGCCGTGGCCACCACCGTGGGCTTGTTTTTGCCCCTGGCTTTTTTACCGTTGCTCATCTCCGGGGTGATCTGTCTTTTGATCATCTGGCGCACTAGGTATGTGTCGTTGGGGTCGCTGACGCTGGCTACGCTATTGCCGATTTGCCTGCCGTTTTTCGGCCGGGCCGACCTGGTGCCGCTCAGCCTGCTTGTTTTGCTGATTATCGTCAGCCGGCACCGGGAAAATATCAAACGGCTGCTGCGGGGCGAGGAAAAAAGCTTTATGAAGGCCGCGAAAGATCCGCCAAAAAACAGCACAAAATAGAAAAACCCGGAGTCATGCCGGGTTTTTCAGATTGATTTTCAGAGCGGCTTTCAGAAACCGGCAGGAGAAGCTTTAAATTTTTTGGGTCATGTAGACGCGCATTTCGGTGGACATGCTGCCGTCGGTGGTAATCACAACCGCCAGCAGGTTATCTTTCACAAAAACCAGGGCCGTCTGCTTGGAGCCCTGCGAGCCGGAGTACAGGCCCCAGCCGTCGCGCGTCATATAATCGCGCATGGCCTGGTTGAGCGAATTGATTTCCACCCGGCCGGTGAAGGTTTCCATCCCGACCTTGATGTTGCCCGAAGTATAGACCGAGTAGCTGTCTTTGGTGCTTTTCATCTCCACGGGAATCGGAACATCCGCGAAACTGCTGTAGTAATACTCGGGCCGGGCCGGGGCGGCAGTGGAGTAGCCGCTGTCGGAACTTGAACCGCTGTTGCTGAAACCGCTGAACAAATCCGCGCAGCCGGAAAGAGCCAGGGCTGACACAAGAAGGAAGGCGGGCAGAAGTTTACGGCAAGTTACGCTGATTTTCATATCGATGCTCCTTGGAAAGGGGAAATAACAGATCAATATTTGCAAAATATGGATAATAGTCAAGAGTTTTTTAAGATTTTTAGTCTGACCTGGCTGCTTTTAATCCGCCCGGTCAAGAATACGGAAGCAAAATGCATAAGGATTTTACCGGCAACGGCCTTTCAACGGGAGCGGACATTACCTCCGGCATCCCTGCGGATTGTTTGCTTGGCTCCTACCATTACGACCTGCCGGAAGAACTTGTTGCCCAGTACCCCAGCCCCGAGCGCGGCGGCTCGCGCCTGTATGTGCTGAACCGGCTGAATGAGGCCGCGCAAGACCTGCGCAGCAGCTTCAGCCTGCTGCCGGAGCTGCTGCCGCCGGGTGCCCTGCTGGTGGCCAACAACTCGCGGGTGATCCCGGCCCGCCTGCAGGGCCGGCGCGAGGGCGGCGGCAAGCTGGAATTTTTGCCGCTCACTCCTCTGCCCCTGCTCCTGGAAAATGCCGAAACCCGGCCCGGCGGCTGGTCGACCGCGCCGTCCCAGGCCCTGCTGCGCCCGGCCAAGAAGCTGAAAAGCGGCACCCCGTACGCGCTCACCCCCAATTTGCGCTTCCGCATCCTGGAAAAGCTGGAGTTCGGGCAGTGCGAGGCCCTGCTCGAGTGGCGCGGTGACCTGCTGCACGAAATCGGCCTGGCCGGTTCTCTGCCGCTGCCGCCCTACATTCACCGCCCGGTCGAAGAACTGGATACGGAACGTTACCAGACCAGCTTCAGCGACCCGGGCAAGCCAGGTTCCGTGGCCGCCCCCACGGCCGGGCTGCATTTTACCCCGGAGCTGCGTGAAGAGCTGCGCAAAAAAGGGCATGACTGGGCCGAGCTTACCCTGTTTGTGGGCTACGGCACCTTCAGCCCGGTACGGGTTCAGGATATCCGCCAGCACCGCCTGCACCCAGAATACGTGGAAATATCCGCCGCCTGTGTGGAAAAAGTGCTGCTGGCCAAGCGCGAGGAGCGCCCGGTCATCGCCGTGGGCACCACTTCCACCCGGGTGCTGGAAGGCTTGTCCGCAAATTTGACGGCAAGTTGGGCCGGTGCCGGTAAAACCCCGCTCCTGGAGGCCTACCGGGGCTGGCTCAACTGCTTCATCTACCCGGGCCGCCCGGAAGGGCCGTTACGCGTTATCGATGGTCTGATCACCAATTTTCACCTGCCCGAATCCAGCCTGCTCATGCTCGTCTCCAGCCTGTGCGGCCGTGAACGCCTGCTCGCCGCCTACCGGCAGGCGATTACGGATCGCTTCAGGTTTTTTTCCTACGGCGACGCCATGCTGGTGCTGTAGAGCCGGGTGGAGCGACCAAGCGCAAGTACAGCAAAAGGGGCCGGCACCCCTGGGCCAGCCCCTGCAAAAATTTTCTTCCCCGGCAGCGTCGGCTATGTTCTCTCGGTCATGGCCGAGATGGAGATTTCCAGAAATTCTTCCAGGCTGAGGCCTATTTTTTCGCATTCGCGGATGCGGTCGCGGCTGACGGCGGCGGCGAAGTTTTTATCTTTCATTTTCTTTTTGATGCTTCGCGGTTCCATGCCCGCCAGGCCGGTGGGGCGCATCAGGGCGGCTGAGTGGATCAGGCCGGTCACGGTTTCGGCGGGGCGCAAGGCCAGATCCATTGGCGAGGCGGGCTCCACCCCGGTGTATTCGTAGTTGTGGGCCTGCACGGCCTGGATGATTTCGTCGGTCATGCCGTCTATTTCCCTGAGCATGGGCACCGCTTTCAGGCCGTGGGCGGAGTAGTCGGCGCTGGTCAGGGGAAAGTCGATGTCGTGCAGCAACCCGGCTAGGCCCCAAGTGTCGGGGTCGCCGCCGAAGCGGGGAGCCAAGGCGCGCATAATGGCCTCCGAGTTCAGCGCGTGGTCCAGCTGATGCCCGTCGGGTTTGTATTCTCTGAGTTTTTTCAGGGCCGCGTCACGATCAATCATGGCTGTACTCCTTGATTGAAGTATATGGCAACCGGCTTGAATCGGCAAGGGGAGGGCGGCTGGAAAAGAAGGCGGCAGTTGACAGCCGGGCGGGAAAAGACGAAAAGGCTTATTGAGAAACATATGCACCGAACATGCGGATATGGACGAAATGGAAGACATGGACATCAAGGACGGGGCCGAAACCCTGAGCGGCACCGGGGAAGACGGCTGGGTTGACCAAGTGGTGCGGTTGGCGGAACAGCCGGCGGAGCCCGCAACGGCTTTCGCAGACAGGGAAGACTCCGCAACCGCAACCTCCTCGGACGAGCCTGACCGCGCATTGGCCCCGCATCTCGACGGCTTTGACGCGGCCATACCCTGGCGCGGCATGCCCTCGCTCCCGTCGGCCCAGCCGCTGGTGGCCGGGGTGTTGCAGGGCGCCCGCGATGCCGGCGCTTACGACCCCGGTTTTCCGGAGATCTCGGAGTTTTCCGACTTTGGGGCCGACCTTGAAGCTGTTCTTGATTCCAACGCGGAGGAAGACGGTATTTCGGTGGCGGCCGGCGTCTTGCCGCAAGCGGAGGCCGATGACTACTTCAAGGCGGAAGAAGCACTCCTGGAGAGGTTTTCCGCCTTGCCCGAGGCGCCCGGCCTGCCTGTTTTTGCGGTCGAGTTGGTACTGGGGGTGAAATTCAGCCAGTACGGCCCGGTATATTTTTTCACCGCCGCCCAGGTGGAAGCAAAAGACGCCGCCCCCGGCAAGATGGTGCTGGTGGATACGGAGCAGGGCGTGGCCCTGGCCGAAGTGGTCACGGCCCGGCGGCTGCGCCTGCCCTTGCCCAAGATTCGCACCGAGGAAGGGCTGGAGGTGGAAATCAAGCCCATCCGCGGCTTGGCCGGCGCGGCGGATATCGCGGCCGCCTCCGACAACCGCATCCTGGCCTCCGGCGCGCGCATGTTCTGCCGGGAATGCATCCGGGAACGCGCCCTGGACATGAAACTGGTGGAAGTGGAAGTGCTGCACGACCGCAGCAAAATAATCTTCTACTTTACCGCGCCCACCCGCATAGACTTTCGCGAACTGGTCAAGGACCTGGTGCGCAATTACCACACCCGCATCGAGCTCCGGCAAATCGGGGTAAGGCACGAAACGCAGATGATCGGCGCCCTGGGCAACTGCGGCATGACCTGCTGCTGCCGCCGCTATTTGCGCAAATTTGCGCCGGTCACCATCAAGATGGCCAAGGAGCAGAACCTCTTTCTCAACCCGGCCAAGCTTTCAGGCATGTGCGGGCGGCTGCTCTGCTGCCTGGCTTACGAGCAGGAAAACTACGACGAATTTCACAAGCGCAGCCCGAAAATCGGCAAGAAATACAAGACCGACAGCGGTATCGTAAAGGTGATGCGGGCCAGTCTGTTCCGCCAGAGCATTTTCGTGCTGGACGAAGCCAACGTGGAAAACGAATACCAGCTTGAGGAATGGGAAGCCCTGCACCCGGTGCGTTACGACCAACCCGCCCCGGCCGGCGGGCCAGTCCAGGCGGGCCAAGCCGGCGAACACGAACGCAGTCAGGAACAGGGGCCGGCCCGCCCGCGCCGGCCCGAGTCTGAAGATCGTCTGGCCGCTGGCGAGAGCCGGGCCGGACGCGGCGGCGATGACAATGACGACGACCGGCTCGGGCTGGCGGAAGCGCTCGGGGCGGTTTCCGCCCCGGATTTTTTGGATGACTCCGCCGGGGACTTCGCTGCGGAGGCTCTTGCGACTGATGACGAATCAGGGCAAGATGAGGCCTTTCCGCCGGACCAGCTTGACGACGAAGCGGCGCCGGCCGCCAAACCCGGCCCGGGCCAGCCTTCCGACAGGGCTTCGGACAAGGCCGCGAAATCTATTTTCGGCTTGCCCGGCTCGCGCTACGCCGGCCAGGGCGAGCCGGACTCTCCCGGCAATTCTTCCCGGGGCAGGCCACCCGGCCCCCCGGGGCAAGGAGCGCCCGGCGGAGCGGCTGGCGGGCGGCTAAACCACAACCATAAACACGGCAACAGGCATAAACCATCTAAAAAAGGCCGAAACTCTGGCGGAGGCCAGAACTGACCGGCGAAAAGAGGCATCATGAGCAAATCTACCTTTTACGTGACAACGCCGATTTTCTACCCGAATGCCAAACCGCATCTGGGTCATTCCTTCACCAGCATAGTTGCTGACAGCATTACGCGTTTTCAGCGTCTTATGGGTATGGACAGCATGATGCTCACCGGTACGGACGAACACGGCGACAAGCTGGCCCAGACCGCCGCCAAGGAAGGAGTCACCCCGCAGGAACTGGTGGACGCCAACAGCCCCAAGTTCCGCCAGCTCATGGACAAGTTGAGCGTGGGGCCGCACCGCTTCGTACGCTCCACCGACCCGCACCACACGGCCAAGGTGCGGGACTTCCTGCAACTGGTCTACGACAAGGGCGACATTTACTTCGGCGAGTACGGCGGCCACTACTGCACCGGCTGTGAACGCTTCTACACCGAAAAAGAGCTGGAAAACGGCCTTTGCCCGCAACACCTCAAGGCTCCGGAATATATCAGCGAGAAAAACTACTTCTTTCGCATGTCCAAGTATGCGGACTGGCTGCGCCAGCATATCCTGGACAACCCGGACTTCATCCAGCCCGAGCAGTATCGTAAGGAAGTCCTGGCCATACTGGACTCGGGCGAACTGGAAGATTTGTGCATCAGCCGGCCAAAAACCCGCCTGACCTGGGGTATCGACCTGCCCTTTGACAAAGACTATGTCTGCTACGTCTGGTTTGACGCTCTGCTCTGCTACCTGACCCCGCTGAACTGGCCCGACGGCGAAGAATATAAAAAATACTGGCCCGGCCACCAGCACATCATCGGCAAGGACATCCTGAAGCCGCACGGCATTTTCTGGCCCACCATGCTGAAGTCCGCCGGGCTGGAACTGTACCGCCGCGTGAACGTGCACGGCTACTGGCTGGTGCGCGACACCAAGATGTCCAAGTCCCTCGGCAACGTGGTGGACCCGCTGGACATGATCGACACCTACGGCGTGGACGTGTTCCGCTACTTCCTGATGCGCGACATGACCTTCGGGCAGGATGCCAGCTTTTCCGAAGAGGGCCTCGTCGGCCGCTTCAACTCCGACTTGGCCAACGACTTGGGCAACCTGTTCTCGCGCGTGCTCTCCATGGCGGCCCGCTACTTTGACGGCCAGTCCCCGGCCGTCGGCGCCCCCGGCGAAGCCGAAAAGCAGATCCAGGCCCTGGCCGCCAACAGCTTTCGCAATTTCCAGTCGCTTTTCGATAAGTTCCGTTTCTCCAACGGCCTGGAAGCGCTCTGGGAACTGGTGCGCGCTCTGAACAAGTACGTGGACGCCTCCGCCCCCTGGGCCCTGCACCGGGAAGGTAAAACCCGGGAGCTGGGCACGGTAATCCACACCCTGCTGGACATCATGCGCAAAGTGGCTCTGCACCTCTGGCCGGTCATGCCCGGCACGGCGGAAAAACTGCTCGCACAGCTCGGCCAGACCATCGACCCGGACAATACCAACCTGGCGGACGAAGCCGACACCTTCGGCCTGTTCCCGGCCGGCGTCCGCCTGGCTTCCTCCTCCAATCTCTTCCCGCGTATTGAGGAAAATAAAGAGGCCCAGCCGGCCAGGAACGCCAAAAAAGAAAAAGCCGGCACGCCTGACAAAAAAGCCGACCCCATTGAATTTGCCGACTTCGAAAAAATCGACCTGCGCGTGGGCACCATCCTGAGCGCGGAAAAACACCCGGACGCCGACAAGATCCTCTGCTTCAAGGTGGACCTGGGCGAAGAAACGCCGCGCAGCATTGTGAGCGGCATCGCCCAATACTTCGCCCCGGCCGATCTGCAGGGCAAGCAGGTCATCGTGGTGGCCAACCTGCCTTGCCGCAGGATCCGCAACGTGGAATCGCAAGGCATGCTCCTGACCGCCGAAGACGAAACCGGCCTCACCCTGGTAGCCCCAGACGGACACAAGGCCCCGGGAACCAGGATTTACTGATATATGGCGGCCAGCATGGGGAGGCTGTCCCCTCGCCGGCCGCCCGACAAGCAGGAACTTCCGGCTCAGGCGTCCTGGGCCGGAAGTTCTTGTTTATGGCGGTAAGCCGCCTGCGCTTCCCGTAAATTTTTCAGGCGATAAAGCGTTGCAGGGCCTTTTCAATAGCGGGAACCGCCACCCGGGTGTCCAGGCAGGGGCCGTTGGGCCGTTCGTTCAGCACGCCGTAAGCCGGCAGGGGGTGGGTGTCCTGGATGCCGCTGGTCAGGTCGCGTTCGCAGGCCACGGCAATGATCAGGCGGGGGTTTTTGCTTTTGACGATGCGCCGGGCCAGGGTGCCGCCCGTGGCCACGCCAATGCCCACGCCGTATTTGTCCACGAGTTCCATCAGGCCGGCCAGGTCGCATTGTCCGCAGCGGGCGCAGTTTTCCGGGCGGTTGCTGACGCGCAGGGAACAGCCGCTCCATTGCAGGCAGTGCGGCAGGAGAATCAGAATTTCCGCCGGGCGAAAGCGCCCGACTTCGGCCGCGACCAGGTCGTTGTTGACCTGGATGAAGGAGCGGCGCACCCGCTCCACCGGCAGGCCGCAGAGGCGACCCAAAAGCTCCATCAGGGGCAGGAAAAAGCGGATGGAAATGCCTCTGGCTAACTTGGACAGCCCGCTCCCGAACGGTTTTTTGCCGGTTCCCGCTTGTATGGCCACACTCAGGGCAACCAGGACTATGCCGATCAGCAGGGCGGCCAGAGCCAGCCCGGTGACGGCGGACAAGCCCGGGTGAATGTTGTCGAAGCCGATATAAGGCACCAGCCAGGCCAGGCCGAGCAACAGGCAGAGCAGGGCGGAAACCGCGCCGGTAAGTGCTATGAAAAGCCGTTTATGCATACTGTTTGGGTTCCTGGCCGGACTAACGGCGAGTGTTGCCGGAAAATACGAAAAACAGCCGGGTGGCCAACCAGTCCAGCACCAGGGCCGGATTGACGTTGCAGCCCAAGCTGTCCTGACATGCGGCCAGCGCCTGGTCCAGGATGCGCAGGCTGGCCGGGGTGAGCTCCTTAAAAGCGGCGGCGGGGCCGGCGGCCGGGTGGGCGGGGCCGCCCGGCGCGTCGTCCGCCTGGCCGCTTAAAGCCAGGAGCAGAGCCCTTTGGCAGAGCAGCACCAACTGCATGGCGAGCGCGGCATCCAGGTTGCCGCGCTTGGCGGTGCGTTCCATCCAGCCGGTGCCACGCGCCCGCCCCGGCCCGCCCCGGGCAAAGTCCAGCAGGGCTGTGCTCCATTCCAGGAGCGGGGCGGCGCGCTCGGCCTCATGCAAAAAGGCCGGTTCCTGCGGCCAGGGCAGGGTGAGCACCCAGGAGCGGGAAAGCAGGGTAGGCAGCAGCCGCTCGCGCTGCGGGGCCGTGAGCACGAAGGATGTGCCCGGCCGGGGCTCTTCCAGCGACTTCAAAAGCGCGTTGGCGGCCGCTTCCATGAGCGACTGCCCCTCGGCCAGGATAATGACCCGGCATTGGGCTTCCTGTGCGCCTTGGCCCAGGCTGGAGCGCATTTCACGCACGTCGTCGATCTTGATGTTGCCGACCCGGCCGTCCAGCAGGCTGAGGTCGCGGTGCAGGCAACTGATGAAGCGCAGGCAATCCGGACAGTTCAGGCAGGGCTTGGCATAAGGCTGGCCGGCTCCGGCGGCTTCTTTGCAGTTCAGCAGGGCGGCCCAGTACAGCGCCGTCCACACCCGTTGGTCCGGGCTGCCGCCCTCCAGCAAGAGGCTTTGCGGCGGAGAATGGCGCAAGGCGCCCAGGCTGCGCCGGGCCGGAGCGAAACGCGGTTCGGCGGCCAAGGCGCGCACGGAAGCGCGGAGCTGTTCCCGGGCGGCCTGATCCAGGTCCGTCGCGCCCTCGGAAGCGGAGCTGGCGGCGGCCGGCTTTTTCTTGGAGGCTGGCTTGCGCGTCTGGCTCATCTCAAGTCCGTTCCAAGTTTATATCGTAAACTTACCGGAAAATTGTCTGATTACGATCCGGACCCACGGAGACAATCTTTATCGGAACTTTAAGCAGTTCTTCAATTCTGGCCACATAGGCCCGCACCTTGGCCGGCATCTTGTTCCAGTCGCGGATGGCGGTAAGGTCGTCGTCCCAGCCGGGCATGTTTTCGTATACCGGTTCGACTCGGGCCAGGGAATTTTCCTCCTGCGGCGGGTAGAGCAGGGTTTTGCCGTCATATTTGTAGGCGGTGCAGATTTTCAGCTCGGGCAGGCCGCTGAGCACGTCCAGCTTGGTGAGGGCGATTTCCGTAATCCCGTTCAGGCGCACGGCGTGGCGCAGGACGGCCAGGTCCAGCCAGCCGCAACGGCGCGGGCGCCCGGTGACGGTGCCGGCTTCAAAGCCTTTTTCCCGCAGGTAGTTGCCGGTGGCGTCCAAAAGCTCGGTGGGAAAGGGGCCGGCCCCTACCCGGGTAGTGTAGGCCTTGGCAATGCCGAGAATACGGTCCAGCGACCAGGGCGAAACTCCACTGCCCGCCGCCGCGCTGCAGGAAACGGTGTTGGAGGAGGTGACGAACGGGTAGGTGCCGTGGTCGATGTCCAACATGGTGCCTTGGGCGCCTTCGAACAGCAGTTTGCCGCCGCTTTCCAGGCAGGCGTTGACGGCGCCCGGCACATCGTCCAGGAAGGGCGCCAAGTGGGCGGCCGCTTCGCGAATCTCGTCCATGACGCCGTCCACCGTAAGCGGTTGCGACTTATACAGCGTGGCGAGCAGGGCGTTTTTTTCCAGCAGCACTTTGGCGATTTTTTTGCGCAGGAGATTTTCGTCGGCCAGATCGGAAGCCCGAATGCCCACGCGGGCGGCCTTGTCCTCGTAGCAGGGGCCGATGCCGCGCTTGGTGGTGCCGATCTGGTCGCTCCCCTTGCTGCCCTCGCGGGCCGCGTCCAGGGCTTTGTGGTAAGGCATGATGATATGGGTGTTGCGGCTGACGGCCAGGCGGGCCGGGGTCACTTCCACCCCCTGGGAGCGCAGGGTGTCGGCTTCCTTGTGGAAAGCCGCCGGGTCCAGCACCACGCCGTTGCCGATAAAGCAGCGTTTGCCAGCGTGCAGAATGCCTGAAGGGATGAGCTGGAGGATATATTTTGTGCCGCCCACAATGACGGTGTGACCGGCGTTGTTGCCGCCCTGAAAGCGAACCACAACATCCATGTCCGGGGTGAGCAGATCCACTATTTTGCCTTTCCCCTCATCGCCCCACTGAGCGCCGACAACAACCAAGCTTGACATATGATGCTCCTTATGAAAAAAACTCGCGAACTGCAGCCGGGTATGTCTGTGCTTTAACAGTCCCGCCAGAGATAATGCCCCATAACCAATATGGCTGCAAAGATTTTTTTTGGAGTCACCCCTCGCCGCCGGCGCCTCTTGGTTCTCACACGCGCTCTTACGGAACATGCTCTGCTCGCAACATATTGGCGGCATTCATCTATTTGTGAATAAGGATTAATTTTGTCGAATAAACTGATTATAGCCATAGGCGCGCTTCTGGGGAGTTTTTTGCTTTGCCTGTTCGTCACCGGCCACGAACGGCTCGGCCGTGGCAACAGTGCGCCCGACCAACTCAACATCGTGCTGCCCTACGAAAAGCGCCTGCTGCGCGCCTCCACGCCCTTCGGCCCCGGCATGGACCAGGAGCTTTTGGACAAGTTCCTGGCGGAAAACGGCCTGGAAGCCCGCTACTATTACGTGCGTAACTATCGCGAGGCCCTGGATCTCGTCCGGCTCGGCCGTTGTGACCTGGTGGTCGGCTTCAGCGGCGAGCCGCCGGAAGACCAGCGTTTTTTCCTGGCAGAAAGCCCGGTTTACGCCAGCTTTTATCCGGTACTGGTCAAAACCGGGGGCAATGCGGAACATATTTATTCCAACGTGCTGAGCGGCGGCCTGAAAAATCTGCCGGACGAAGCGCGCCGCGAGCCCGTTGCCGACCGCCAGCCGGACAAGGAAACGCTGTATCTCCTCAACCCGCACGCCTATTCCATCCTGGTGCCCATGTACAAGAACCTGCACACCCAGCGCTGGTTGACCGAGCGCGTGGGTTACCGCTGGTTCTGGAGCGCGGAAAACGCCGAGCTGGGCGAAAAGCTTGAAGCCTTTTGGCAAAAGCTGGCCGGCGACACGCTGGAGGAGATGCGCGAGCGCTATTTCGGGTTCATGCCCAAGCGGGCCAGGCCCGCAGAACTTTTAAACCTTTCACAGGTCGTTTCCGGCAAAATGGAGCCCTACAGCGCGGCCATCATAAAAGCGGCCGATGAAACCGGGCTGGATCCCTTCCTGATCGCGGCGGTTATTTTTCAGGAATCACGCTTCGATCCGGAGGCCGTGAGCTTCACCGGGGTGCGCGGCATCATGCAGCTCACCACCGACACCGCCAACATGCTCAAGGTGGATCGGCTGGATCCGGAACAGTGCATCCTGGGCGGGGCGCGCTACCTGCGTTCGATTAACGACAGCCTGGAAAAACTGGATATCCCGGAATGGGACCGCTGGTGCATGGTCCTGGCCGGCTACAACCAGGGGCCCACCACCCTGCGCAACGCCATACGCAAGGCCGAAGCCCAAGGCCTGCCCCTGAACTGGGCCTCCATGCGCAAAATTTACCCCGGGCTCAAGCAGCCCAACAACCCGCGCTTCAGGCCGCAGGAGGCTCTCAGCTACGTGGAAAACGTGCGCTACTACTATTACGTGATGTCAAGACTTGCCGCCGTTGCGGGCGACAGGGAAGAGCAGGACTTTGCGGCGCTGCGGCTTTTGTCCGCCGCTTCCGGCGCCTGAAGCGGCCTTGCCCGCGCCTTCCTTGGCGCTCTTGGCCGCGCCGGCCGGCGCCCGTCCGCCCGAGAGCGATTCCAACTTGTCCCGGAGCTGTTTTTCTAGTTCCCGGTCCTGTTCGGCCCGCTGCTGGTTTTCAATCATGCCGCAGTTGAAGAGCTGGTTTTTCCAGTGCACCGCCTGGATCATGCAAAAGGACAGCACCGCCTCTTCCCAGCGCCTGGTGGGCTCAAAACGGGCCACGATGTGGGCGTAACGGTCCCACAGGCTGGTCAGGGATGATGAATCGTACTGGTTCAATTGCTGAGCCAATTTCTGCAAAGCTCTTTCCATGGCGGCACTCGGTTGCCCGTTCGGGGCTGCTGAAAAATTTATCCGGGGAAACTCTCTATTACGTCACCCGCGCATAATGCCGTAAATCCAAATTGCCCGTCAAGGCTCGCTGTGATACAGAGCGGAAAAATCACAACTTGCAAGCTGGAGTTTATCTGATGAGTTCCCTCAAAGGCATGTACACCCGTCTGCTTAAAGACGACTTTCCCGCTGGCCTCACCCTGGACATGGGCGGTCAGAAGCTCGTTTACAAAAAGCGCCAGTGGACTCTGGAAGACGAGGTCAAAGGCCTGCGCTACGGCGAAAACCCTGACCAGCCCGCCGCCCTGTATGAACTGGTCAAAGGCGGCCTAGAGTTCGGCGGCGTGGCCATGCGCGGGCCTGACGAAGGCATCGTCTCGGCCATCAGCGAAGCCCAGATGCTCCAGGCCGGCAAGCACCCCGGCAAGACCAACCTCACCGACGTGGACAGCGGGGTCAACATCCTGCAAAGTCTCACCCAAAAGCCCGCCGCCGCCATTTTGAAGCACAACAACCCCTGTGGCGCGGCCTGGAGCGAAGGCGGCATTGGCGAAGCCCTGGAAAAGGCTTTCTGGTGCGACCGCATTGCCGCTTTCGGCGGCGCGGTGGTGGTGAACACCCCCCTGGACAAGCGCGCGGCCGAAATAATCGACTCCGCCTACTTTGAAGTGGTGGCCGCCCCCGACTTTGAGCCCGGTGTGCTGGAAGTGCTGAAAAAACGCAAAAACCTGCGCATTTTCAAGCTGCCGGCTCTGGGCGACCTGTCCGGTCTGGCCCGCCGGCCCTTCCTGGAAATCAAAAGCCTGGTGGACGGCGGCCTCATCGTCCAGCAGTCCTTCATGAACCGCATCCGCAAGGTCGAAGACTTTATCCCGGCCAGCGCCGCCGCCTCGGACGGCAGCGCCGTTACCGCCGCCACCCCTACCCCGCGGGAACTGGACGACCTGCTCTTCGCCTGGGCCGTGGAAAGCGGCGTGATTTCCAACTCGATTATTTTCGCCAAAGACGGCGCCACCGTGGCCATCGGCGCCGGCGAACAGGACCGGGTCGGTTGCGTCGAGCTCGCCATCTTCAAATCCTGCACCAAGCACGCCGACAAGCTGGCCTTCAAACGCTGCGGCCTGTCCCTGTACGAACTGCGCCTCAAAGCCGCCAAAGACAAGGAAGCCGCCGCCAGCCTGGCCGAAGTGGAGGCCGCCACCCAGGCCGCCAAGGGTGGCCTAAAGGAAAGCGTTATGGTTTCCGACGGCTTCTTCCCGTTCCGCGACGGGGTGGACGCCGCCCTTTGCCACGGCATCCGGGCCATCGCCCAGCCCGGCGGTTCCCTGCGCGATGCCGAGGTAATCGCCGCCGTAAACGAACAGCACGCCGCCATGGTCTTCACCGGCCAGCGCGCGTTCAAGCATTGAGGGCGCTTCACGCTTCAAATGCTTGCTGGATTTTATCAGTTTGTATAACAAAATATTCATCCGCCTGAAGGGTGCGGGGGAGGTCGCCTCCCCTGCCTGGAGAATGCTTAAGGAGCCCGCCATTAAGCAGGTGGCCCTCCTTAAGCCGCCGGAGGCGGTAAAGGCTTGGCTGTTTAATGTCAAATTCTTCGGTTAAATTTGCCGGTGTCGGCTGCGTGGTGGAGCTGATGCAGGGGGGACGCCCGTTGTTGGCCTGGGTGCTGGAAGAGCAATCCGGTCAGTTGCGTCTTTGGAGCATCAACAAGCGCGAGATGAAAATGGCGGCCGGGCGTGTTTTGCCCTGGCTGGGCCCGTCTTGCGGCAACGTGGGCAGCCGGCAGGAAATTCAGGAACGGCTTGAACAACACCGGAAGCGCCGGGATGAACTGGCTGCCGGGCTGGACATGCTGCAAATCTGGGAGTTGGCCCAGGGCGAGATTCGCCAGGCCGACGCCCGCTGGTTTGCCGAGCTCATCTGGCCGGAGCCGGACGCCGATCAGGTGGCGAGCATGGGGCAGGCCCTTTTGGCGCAGAAAACGCACTTCAAGTTTTCCCCGCCGGTGTTCGAGGTTTATCCGGAAGAACTGGTCGCGCAGCGCCAGGAAAAGCAGCGCGAGGAAGAAGCGCGCATGGAGCTGGCCACGGTGGGGGCGGAGATATTCCGCAAGCTTTACGAGGCCTCCCGCCAGCGCCGGGTGCTGCCGGAAAACGAACGCCCGAAATTTGCAGGCGAAGGCGGCGCCATTGCCGTTGCCCTGGCTGAACTGCTCAAGGCCCGCATTGCCGACCCGGACGCGCACGACGCGGACGGGCTGTGGAAGCGGCTGATCAAGGCCTTGCCGGCAAAGATGGGGCAGGGCGCACTGGGCCAGCCGGGGTTTACGCCGGCTGTTGCCGCCAAGCTTGAGGACGAGCCCCATTTGCCGCTGATGCTGGCCACGGCCTGGGGCTTGGTGCCGGAGCACTACAATTTTTGGCTGGACCGGGCGGACTACAACCCGGCGGCGGACTGGCATCTTCCGTACCAGAAGGAAATTGACGATATTTCAGAAGCTGTCGATAAGTTTCTTAAAGCGGCGGAGAACAACGAACTGCCGAAAATTGAACGCTGCGAAAACGAAGTGGTCAGCGTGGACCCGGACAGCACCCGGGACTGGGACGACGCCTTCAGTATCGGCCGCTCGCCCGACGGCGGCTACCGGCTGAAGGTGGCCCTGGCCTGCCCGGCTCTGGGTTGGCCGTTTGAATCTTCCGCCGGCGAAAACGGGGAGCATGCACCCGGCCGCAAGCCTGGCCTGGACCGGGCGGTTTTCCGCCGGGCCACCAGCCTTTACCTGCCCGAGGCCGTATACTTCATGCTGCCGTCCACGCTGGCTTTGAGCTGTTACAGTCTGGAGGCCGGAAAACTCCGACCCGCCCTGCTGCTCTGGCTGGAGTTCGACCCCGCGGGCAACATGCTGGCCTTTGAGCCCCGTCTGGCCGCCGTGCGGGTCAAAGCGAACCTTACCCAGAAATACTGTGAAGCCATGCTGAACGGTGATAACGGGAACAGCGCGGGAGCCGTGAGCGCCCTGCCTGAAGACAAAGCCGCCCTGGCCGCCATGTTCCAAAATGGCTTGGCCCTGGCGGAAAAGCTCCAGGCCCGGCGCCTGGAAAACGGGGCCATTATTACCGAGCGTCCGGAAATTGATATCGTGGTCAAAGCGGACGATGAGGGCGTCAGCGTGGCTCTGGAGCGTGCCGCGGCCGTGCCGCGAACCCAGTTGCTGGTCAGCGAGCTGATGATCGCCGCTACCCTGGCCCTGACCCAATGGTGCATGGAAAACGCTATCCCGCTCTTGTACCGCTCGCAGGATGTTGCCCTGCCCAGGGAATTTGCCGGCATCTGGCGGCGGGAGGAGGAAATAGCCCGCGTGCTCAAGGCGTTGCCGCCTTCGCTGCTCGGCCTGGAGCCCAAGCCGCACGCCGGCCTGGGGGTGAAGTTTTATTCCAGTTTCACCGCGCCCATCCGGCGTTACCCGGACCTGCTCAACGAATCCCAGGTGGTCTGCCGTCTGCAAACCGGCCAGCCCAGGCTGAGCAAAGACGAACTGGCCGCGCTGCTGCCCCAGCTCAATTCCCGCCTGGACCAGGCCGGGCAGATTCAGCGTTTCCGGCCGCGCTACTGGAAGCTGTTGTTCTTCCAGCAGCAGGAGCAGCAGGCGCAACGGCGTAAAACCCGCTTGAACTACTGGGACGCGGTCATTACAGAGGAAAACAGTTATTTTGTCGGGGTTATGCTGGAGGCCGCCCAGCTTTACCTGCGCGGCCCTCGGCAGCTTTTCGGCGGCAGGACCGTGCCCGGCACCCCGGTGCGGGTGCGCCTAGGCAAAATCAATCCGCTGCGCAACGAAATCCAGATTATGGAAGTGTTGGAAGAGTAAAGCATTCAGCAAAATTCCGCAGGAATTTTGCCTGGTTGAACAGGAGAACAAGGTTATGCTGAAGATATCCGTACTGCTTGAAGATTGTGATGCGCCCGGCTTCGGCTACGAACATGGGCTTTCTCTCCTGCTTGACAGCGATGAGGCCGTAATCCTTTTTGATACCGGTGAAAGCGGCGTTTTTACCCGCAACGCCGAAAAAATGGGACTGGACCTGGGCCGGGTTACGGAAATAGTGCTGTCGCACGGCCATCACGACCACGGCAACGGTCTGGCCGGCGGGCTACCCTGCATCGCCCGGAAAAAGGGCATGCGTGACCTCCCGCCGCTCATCGCGCACCCGGAAATAACCCTGCCGCGGCGGTTTTTTGTGGGCGTTTCCGCCGACTGCCCGGAGGGCTGGATGGACGTGGGCATTAACCAGCTCAGTCTGATGGAGCTTGGCAAATGGCCGACCCGCTATTCCCGCGCCCCGCTCTGGTTGCGCGACAAGATTGTGTTTCTCGGCGAAATACCGCAAAAATACCCGCACTTGGCCGTGCGCGTGGGCGAAACCCCCACCGGCCCGGACGGCGCCTTTGAGCCGGACCGCCTGGCCGACGACACCGCCCTGGCTTACGTGACGCCCAAGGGGCTGGTTATTGTGGCCGGCTGTTCGCACTCCGGCGTGGTGAACATCATTGAGCAGGCCAGGGCCGTGACCGGCGTGAACAAAGTCCACGCCCTGTTCGGCGGTCTGCATTTTCGCGACATGGCTCCGGCGGCCATCGAGCAGAGCATCGAATACCTGCGGGGGCTGGAACTGGCCGAAGTCTGGGCCGCCCACTGCACCGAGCACGATCTGGCCGGCCTGCCGGGCCAGATCCAGCTGAAAACCGGGAAAATTCACTGTATCGATTATTAAAAATTGTGGAGACAATTTTTTAAATGCGTAAAAATCATGCCATTACCGCGGCTGAACTGAGGGCCGACCTTAAACCGGCGCGCGTGCCCTACGCCAGCAGCGCCGACATAGCCCTGCGGCAAAACCTGGTGCCGCCGCAACCCCGGGCCCTGCAGGCCCTGGAACTGGCCCTGCATATTCAGGAGCCGGGCTACAACGTTTACTTGGCCGGCGAGTCCAATCTGGGCCGCTCCTACATGCTGAACTACTTCCTGCAGCCCAGGGCCAAAAAGGCCCCGGTGCCGCCGGACCTGCTCTACGTGCACAATTTCGAGAACCCGGATTCGCCGCACCTGGTCCAGGTGCCGGCCGGGCAGGGCAAAAAATTCAAGGACGCCTTGAACAAGGCCCTGGCCCGCATCCGCAAGGAACTGCCGGCCTTCATGGAACGCGAAAGCTACACCAAGCGGCGCAACTCGTTGCAGGTGAAGTTCCAGGACGAGAAAAGCAAGATCTTCAGCCATATGGATAAAGTGGCTGACGGCGAAGGTTTCAAGCTGGACCTGGACGACAGCGGCGCCATGACTCTCTACCCCATGCTGGACGGCAAACGCCTGAGCGAGCAGGATTTTGACAAGCTGGAAACCGGGCAGCGCAACACCATCAAGCTCAAGGGCGACAGTCTGGCCCAGACCATGCACACTTACCTGCGCAAACTGGGACGGGCCGAACAGAGCTTCATTGAAAGCGAGCGCAGCCTGGAAAAGGAAGTGGCTTCCGAACTGGTGGGCGAAGTGCTGGATGTGCTTGAAGAGCGCTTTAAAGGCAAGTGCATAGAGTGCTTGCCGGAAGGTTACTTTACCCAGGTAAGGGAGGACATCCTGGAAAACCTGGACTACTTCCTGCCTGCGGAAGTGCTGCCCACGCCCGGCGCGCCTGGCGCCCCCGGGCCTTACCAGGCCCCGGCGCATGGGGGTTTTGGAGGGCACGGCGGTTTTGGCGGCTATGGCCAGCACGAGACCCCGCCTTTTGTGGACCTGGCCCACCGCTACGACGTGAACCTGTTTGTGGATAACGGAAAATTGCAGGGCGCGCCGGTGGTGTTTGAAGACCACCCGACCGTTTCCAACCTGCTGGGCAGTATTGAGCGCGAGTCGGAAATGGGCGCGCTGGTCACCAACTTCACCCTGGCCAAGGCCGGCTCGCTGCAGCGGGCCAACGGCGGCTTTCTGATCCTGCGGGTGGAGGACGTACTGCAATACCCGGCCGCCTGGGAGGGGCTATTGCGCAGCCTGCGCTCGGGCCGGGCCCGCCTGGACGACAACTACGAGTTCGACACCGCCAAAACCCGCAGCATCAAGCCCGAGCCGCTGGAGTTGAAAGTAAAGGTCATCCTGATCGGCGACGAGAATATCTACGACGCCCTCTACATGGCCGACAGCCGCTTTAACAAGCTGTTCCGGATCAAGGCGCAGCTCTCGCGCCGCATGCCGCGCAACGCCGCCGGAATCAAGTTTTACCTCGGCAACATCAGGCGCATCGTCGAGGCGGCGGGCCTGTTGCATTTTGAGCGCGAAGCCATGTCCGAGTTGGTCGATTACGGCTCGCACCTCCTGGAGGACAAAAGATACCTTTCTCTGGAAATACCCCTGTTGCGCCAGATCATGATTGAAGCCTCGGCCCGGGCCCAAATGGACGGCTGCACGCTGGTCACGGCCGCACACCTGCGCGAAGCCATGCACGCCCGCGAGTTCCGGGCCAATCTGGTGGAAGAGTCCTTCATGAGCGAGTACGACCGCAACCTGATCAAGGTAAACACCAGCGGGCAGGGCATCGGCACGGTGAACGGCCTGTCCGTCACCTGCTACGGCGACTTCGAGTTCGGCCTGCCGCACCAGATTTCCTGCACCGTGGGCGTCGGGCACGACGGCATCATCGACCTGGAGCGCGAAGCCGAGTTGGGCGGCCCTATCCACACCAAGGCCATCATGATTCTGAAAAGCTACCTGGTTTCGCTCTTCGCCCGCAAGAAGCCGCTTTACCTCACGGCCAGCATCTGTTTTGAGCAGAGCTACGCCGGCATTGAGGGCGACTCCGCCTCCGGGGCCGAACTGGTCGCCCTGCTTTCGGCCATTGCCCAGGTGCCCGTGGACATGGGGCTGGCTTTTACCGGCGCCCTGAGCCAGTCCGGCCAGATCATGGCCGTGGGCGCGGTAAGCCGCAAGGTGGAAGGCTATTTCGAGGTCTGTCGCCGGCACGGCCTTTCCGGCTCCCAGGGAGTTATCATTCCCAAGGACAACCTTGAGCATCTCATGCTCAAGCAGCCGGTGCTGGAGGCCATTGAAAACCAGCAGTTCCATATCTACCCCGTGGAGCATATCAGTGAGGCCATGGAACTTTTGACGGGTATTCCCTGCGGGAAGCTGCGCAAGAACGGGAGTTTTACGCCGGATTCGCTTTATCACAAGGTTGACAGGCGGTTGGCGGAGTTGGCAAAGCTGGCCATCAAGTCCGGCCGGGACAAAGATTAGAGCATTTCGTCATTGAAAGTATCTATTCCGGTGAAAGGCTCTGGCCTTGTGAAGCGAAGCGTAGCAAGGCCCGCGAGATTGGCGTAGGCGAGCTTTGCTCGCCGTTAAGCGACAACCTCCGCGACATGCTATAAGGAAGGGTTGCTTAATGAGGATTTTTGTTTCCCGGCAAGCCTTGCTCTGGCAACCGAGTTCCGGGCGGAGCCTGACGCGGCCGTGGAGCGAAAAGACCATTGGAGGCACAAAAAAATGACGCCTAAATATAAAGGCTTGCAGCACCGGGCCGGCAACGACCCCAGGGCGGCGGCATTGTTGGTTGTTTCCGAAATATTGACTTCGGACGCGGACTCGCAGGCGGCCCTGGACCGGCGCCTCAAGGCTTCCTCTCTGGTGCCGGGCGACAAATCGCTGTGCACGGAGCTGACCTATGGACTGCTCCGGCGTCATTTGCGGCTGGAGTGGTTCCTGCGGCAAAAGCTGGATAAGCCGGACAAGCTTCCGGCGGAAGTGCTGCTGATGTTGGAGTTGGCCGCCTACGAACTGGCCCATACCCGCATTCCGGCCCACGCCAGCCTGAACTGGACGGTCAACCTGGTGCGCAACCGCTTTGGGCGGGGGCTGGCCGGGGTGGCCAACGGAGTGCTGCGCGGCTTTCAGCGCGGCTTGAGCCAGGAATACGAAAATCCGTCTTTTTACTTGGAACGCCTTGGCCTCGGCGAGGCCGGCGGGCAGGAAGAACCGGCTTTTCTGGCCGTTTTTTACGGTATGCCGGAATGGATCGTCAGGCTCTGGCTTAAAGCCTACGGACCGGAAAAAACCCGCATCTGTCTGGCGGCGGCCCAGGAACCAGCCCCCCTGGGGTTGCGCGTCAATATGCTCCGGCCGGAGGCCAGGGCCGTGCACAACGAACTCAGCCAGGCCAGGAGCGACAACGGCGGCATGTTCTGGCTCGAGCCGGATCTCGCGGTACTGCAGGGCGGCGGGGCCGCCCTGCCGTTGCGCCGCTGGCTGGAGCAGGGGCTGGTCAGCTGTCAGTCGCCTGGAGCCTACCAGGCTCTCTGGGCCCTGCGGCCGCGTAACTGGAAGCTCCCGATCTGGGACGCCTGCTCCGGGCGTGGCGGCAAGAGCCTGGCCCTCCTGGAGCAAGGCATACCCGTAGCCCTGCTCAGCGACGCCAGCGCCGCCCGCCTGTCCGGCTTCGGGCAGGAATTCGACCGGCTCTTCGGCCCGGCGGAAGGGCGCATTGCAAACGCGCCGGAACTGCCGGAAAGCAAGGCCGGCGCCGCCGGAGGCCTGCCGGCCGGGCAAAAATTCGGCACAGTGCTGCTGGACGTGCCTTGTTCCGGCCTGGGCACTTTGTCGCATCGGCCGGAAATACGCTGGCGCCGCTCCCCGGAAGACCTGGAGAAACTTTGCGCCAGCCAGGCGGAAATTCTGGAGGCCGGCGCCGCCGCCCTGCAGCCTGGCGGCCGCCTGGTTTACCTCACCTGCACGCTTAACCCGGCGGAGAACCTGGAGCAGGTGGAACTTTTTCTGGAAAAGCACCCGGAGTTTAAAAAAGAATTGTTGTGGGATGCTCTGGAAGGGCAGAACTGGCCGCAGGAACTGGTATTTTTCCCTTGCCTGGGCGAGTTCTTCTGTGGCGCGGTTCTGACCCGCTAGAGACTGTTTTCCCGGGCCTTGCCCCCAGTTTCTATTTTACGAGAGGGCGCGCTTTATGCTAGCTTGAAGTCAGAGCTTGCATCAGCATCAACGAAGGACAATACTTATGAAACTGGAAGATTTTGAAGGCGCAAGAGACCTGCTCAAGGGCATCGTGCGTGAAACCCGGCTAATCCGTAGCGAGTGCTTTTCCGAATATTGCGAGAACGACGTTTATATGAAGCCGGAAAACATGCAGGTTACCGGTTCGTACAAGATTCGTGGCGCTTATTGTAAAGTCAGGGCTCTGCTGCGCGAAAAAACGCCGCGCGGCATCATTACCTCGTCCGCCGGCAACCACGCCCAGGGCGTGGCCTATGCCGCGCAGAAAGCCGGCGTTAACGCCACCATTGTCATGCCCGTGACCACTCCGCTGGTCAAGGTCAACAACACCAAGCAATACGGCGCCGAAGTGGTTTTGGAGGGCGATTTTTTTGACGAAGCCTACCAGGCCGCCCTGCGCCTGGCCGCCCAGAAGGGGTACGAGATGATCCACCCCTTCAACGATCTGGATATCGCCCTGGGCCAGGGCACCATGGTATTTGAAATTCTGCGGGATCTGCCCGACGCCGAGGTGCTGATCGTGCCCATCGGCGGCGGCGGCCTGGCCGCCGGCGTGTCCACTCTGGCGAAAATCCTCAACCCGGAAATCCATATCATCGGCGTTGAGCCCAGCGGCGCGGCCAGTATGACCCTTTCCCTCAAAAACGGGCGCATATCCACGGTCAAGAACGTACAGACCATCGCCGACGGCGTGGCCGTGGCCACCCCCGGCGACATCGTTTTCCCCTTCATCAGGGAAAACGTGGACGAGGTTCTCCTGGTGGAGGACGAAGAGCTGCCCACGGTATTCCTGGACCTGGTGGAAAAGCACAAGCTCATCGCGGAAAACGCCGGCCTGCTCAGCCTGGCCGCCCTGCGCAAGCTTAACTTCAAGGGCCGTAAGGTCGTGTCCGTCATCAGCGGCGGCAACATGGACGTCATGACCATGGCCGGCATGGTGCAGTACGGGCTGGTGGACCGGCGCCGCGTCTTCACTTTCTCCGCCCTCCTGCCCGACCGCCCCGGCGCCCTTGCCAAGCTGACCAGCCTGGTGGCCAAGCACAAGGGCAACCTGATCCGCCTGGAGCACAACCGCTTTGTCAACGTGAACCGCAACGCGGCCGTGGAGCTGGAAATAACCCTGGAAGCCTTTGGCCGCGAACACCGCGACGAAATTATGGAAGCGCTCAAGGAAGCGGGGTACGACGCCCACCTGAGCATGACCAAGACCATTACCTGATCCTACCGGACAGATGACAAGTTGATTGGGCGGCCCGTGTGCGCAACGCGGGCCGTTTGCTTTATCAAGGCTCCCCGACCTTTTCCAGATCTATGATATCATTAAAAGTATTTAAAATAAATAGGTTATGAATTCGCCTCAAGCCTGCTCCGGATAAACGGCGGCTTTCCATTTTGTCAGTATGGAGCTAAAATCGGATTTTGCCTGGTGAGGAAAAGTTCTTGTTTTTAACTCTTAGGATCGCTGTGAAATTGTCATGAAGAAACCCGCTAATCTCCCCAAGGTGCAGTTGAACCCCAATGCGGCCACGGTGCTGGCCAAACGTTACTACCGCAGGGGGCCGGACGGCCAGGCCCTGGAAGACGCCGAAGGGTTGTTCTGGCGTGTGGCCTCGGCCATTGCCGAGGAAGAGAGAAAATATCAGGACTCCGTCTTCAAGCCGGAAGAGCTGGCCAAAATCTTTTACAAGCTGATGACGGACTGGAAATTTCTGCCCAACTCACCCACCCTGATGAACGCCGGCACCGGGCTGGGGCAGCTTTCGGCCTGCTTCGTGCTGCCGATTGGCGACTCCATCGAGGAAATTTTTGACGCCGTGAAGCACGCGGCCATGATTCACAAATCCGGCGGCGGTACCGGTTTTTCCTTTTCCCGCCTGCGCCCCAAGGACAGCCGGGTGGGCTCCACCGGCGGGGTGGCTTCCGGGCCGCTTTCCTTCCTGCGCATCTTCAACACAGCCACCGAGCAAATCAAGCAGGGCGGCACCCGGCGCGGCGCCAACATGGGCATTTTGCGCGTGGACCATCCGGATATCATGGAGTTTATCCGGGCCAAGGAGCGCGAGGGAGAGTTCAACAACTTCAACCTTTCCGTGGCCCTGACCGAAGACTTCATGAAAGCCGTGGCCAAGGATGAGGAATACCCGCTGGTGGCGCCCAACACCGGCGAGGTCAGCGGCTGCCTGAACGCGCGCGAAGTGTTTGAAATCCTGGTGCGGAAGGCCTGGGAAAGCGGCGACCCGGGTATCGTGTTCATTGACCGCATCAACCGCGACAACCCCACCCCCGACCAGGGGGAGATGGAATCGACCAACCCCTGCGGCGAGCAGCCGCTCCTGCCCTACGAGGCCTGCAACCTTGGCTCCGTCAACCTGGCCCGTTTCTTTGTTCCGGATCAAAAAAGCCTGGAGTCTTCCATCGACTGGGAGGATCTCAAGCGGGTCATCCATCTGGCAGTGCGCTTTCTGGACAACGTGGTGGACGCCTCGGTTTTTCCGCTGCCCCAGATTACCGAAAACGTGCGCCGCAACCGCAAGATTGGCCTGGGCGTCATGGGCTGGGCCGACCTGCTCTATCAGCTTGAAATCGCCTATGACAGCCAGGAGGCCGTGAAACTGGGCGAACAGATGATGCAGTTCATCCACGATGAGGGGCGTTCTGCCTCCAGGCAGCTGGCCCGCGAGCGCGGCCCTTTCCCGGCTTTTGCCACTTCCGTTTTCCAGGAAAGGGATCTGGGCCCCTTCCGCAACGCCACCGTTACCACCATTGCCCCCACCGGTACCCTGTCCATTCTGGCCGGCTGTTCTTCCGGGGTGGAGCCGCTTTTCGCCCTGAGCTTCTCGCGCCACGTCCTGGACGGCGAAAAGCTGGTGGAAGTGAACCCCTACTTCGAAGCCGCCCTGAAAAAGGCCGACACCTACAGCCCCGCGCTCATGGAAAAGGTTACGGAAAAGGGCAACATCCACGGCCTGGACGTTTTGCCGGAAAAGCTGCGCCAGGTGTTCGTGACCGCCATGAACATCGCGCCGGTGTGGCACTTGCGCATGCAGGCCGCCTTCCAGCTTTTCACCGACAACGCCGTCTCCAAGACCGTTAACCTGCCCCATTCCGCCACCCAGGACGACATTCGCCAGATTTACTGGATGGCCTACGAGCAGGGCTGCAAGGGCGTGACCGTATATCGCGACGGCTGCAAGAGCGTGCAGGTGCTCTACAGCGGCGAAGCCAAAGCCCAGGCGCCGGGCGCGGCCGCCGGCGAAAGCGTTGTCGAGGAACAGCGCCGCGCCGTGCGCAACCGGCCCGACCTGATTTACGGCTTCACCCAGAAAGTGAATACCGGGCACGGCAAGATGTACGTCACCATCAATGAAATTGACGGCAAGCCCTTTGAGCTGTTCGCCACCATCGGCAAGTCCGGCCGTTCCACCATGGCCAAGGCCGAGGCCATCGGCCGCCTGGTTTCGCTGGCGCTACGCTCCGGCATTGCCGTGGCCGACATCGTGGCCCAAATCAAGGGCATCGGCGGCGACGCCCCGGTGTTCCAGAAAGGCAAGCAGGGCGTGGTCCAGTCCATTCCGGACGCCATCGCCTGGATTCTGGAAAACCGCTACCTCAAGGCCCGTGTGTCCGTGGACGGCTGCGGCGGCTTTGGCGCCTACTGCCCCAACTGCGACGGCGAGCTGATTTTCAGCGAAGGCTGCCAGTCCTGCCCGATCTGCGGTTACAACAAGTGCGGTTAGAGTATTTCGCACCGGACCTCTTTGATTTTTTTGTATTAAGTAAATTAACGCTAAATTATAACGATAACAAATGTATAAACATATAATTATAAAATTTTTAATAAAATAACTATATTATGGATATGATAAAAATATATTAAAATAGATAAAATTACCATGCTGCAAGATAGGGATTGAAAATTCGCTTTCGGCAGTCCGGCTGGTCTGGCAGAAAAATTCCTGGGAGGTCGGAATTTTTCTGCATAAATTTTTTCGGAGCGGGGTGCCGGGCTGTTGACATCGGCAAAAAGTCCTAATATAATCCCAATTCCACACTGGGCTATCGTTCAATTGGCAGGACACCGGATTCTGACTCCGCCAATCTAGGTTCAAGTCCTAGTAGCCCAGCCAGTATGCGTCCCCATCGTCTAGCCGGCCCAGGACAACGGCC
>JAISDX010000172.1 GCA_031264465.1 Deltaproteobacteria bacterium
TTCGAGGGCGTGGCCAAGGCCTACGCCATTCAGGCCGGGCGCGAAATCCGGGTCATGGTCAACTCCGATTCCGTGGACGACGACGCCACCTACCTGCTCTGCAAGGATATTTCCGACAAGATCGAACGCAATCTCACCTACCCCGGCCAGATTCGCGTGACCGTCATCCGCGAGCGGCGCGCCGTGGGGTATGCGAAATAGGGTGAATGGGAATTCAATCCCCTGCCGGGTCCGGGGCGCAGCCCTGGCCGCCGTAGGCATCCTGCCGCGCCGCAATCGCCCCGGCCATCATCAGGCCGATCTGTTCGACTTTGGCTTGGTTGTGAATGCTGAAGATATCGACAATCCGGCCCCGGTACATCACGGCCAGGTAGTCGGCCAGGGTCAGGCCTTCGTTCAGATCGCCGGTCACCAGCAGCACGCCGCTGGTCTCGCGGGCCACGCGCAAGCGTTGCCACACTTCCTCGGTGGCGGCCACGTCCAGCCCCTGGGTGGGGTTTTCGGCCACGATGCAGCGCGGGTTGCGCACCAGTTCCCGCCCCACGATGAGCTTTTGCAGGTTGCCGCCGGAAAGTGCCCGGGCCAGGACTTTGGAGTCGTCCGGCTGCACGTTGTGCTCGGAGATAACCCGCCGGGTAACCTGCCTGGCCCGCTTGTAATCCATAATGCCCCAGCGGCTGAAGAGCTTGCGGGTGGTGAGCAGGAAATTGTCCACCAGGTTCAGGTCCGGGCAGGCGGCCGAACCGCGCCGGTCTTCCGGTATGTAGCCGAGCCCGCCACGGCTGGGCTGGTTGGCGTGAAACTCGCGCACGTCGCGCCCCAGAATGCTCACCCGGCCGGAATCGGCCCGGCGCAAGCCGCAAATAATCTCCACCAGCTCTTTTTGCCCGTTCCCCGCCACTCCCAGAATGGCTAAAATTTGCCCCTTGGCCACGCTCAGGGCTATGTCGGTAAGGCCGGCCGAATCCGGCACCCGGCAATTGACTCCAGCAAGCGCCAATACCGGCTCGGTCTCCGCCACCAGCTTACCCCGGCCGCGTCGCTTTACGCCTTCAATATTCAGGTTTCCGTCACCGGGTACGGCGGGCTCCGCCTCCGGCTGTCCATTCTCACCCGCTCTTTGGGAGCGGTTGTAAATTGCGGCCTCCAAAGACAACTGCCGGTCCGTGCCCAGCCAGCCCATGGGGCGCGGTTCCGGCACGGGCGGCGGTATTTCTTCTTCCAGCCCCGGCAGCACGGCTTCGGCCGGGTCCGCCCGGGATATCGAAGCGGGAGCATTGGCCGGCGCGGCGACGTGGGCGGCTTCCGGTCCGGAGTTGAGGCTGAGGTCCCGGCCCAGCATACGGCGGGCCAGTTCGGCCTCGCCCGGCACGTTGGCGCGCTCGAAGCCGTCCACCACTTCGCCCCGGCGCAAGATGGAAATCTCGTCGGAAATTTCCAACACCTCGGGCAATTTGTGACTGATAAAGACAATGGCTTTGCCCTGCTCGGCCATGCTGCGCATGGAAACGAACAGACGCCGGGCCTCTCCCGGCGTGAGCACGGCCGTGGGCTCGTCGAAAATGAGCAGCCGGCTTTCCCGGCAGAGCAGTTTCAATATTTCCACCCGCTGGCGTTCACCCATGGAAAGCGTGCCGATTTTGGCGGCCGGGTCCACGTCCAGGCCGTAGCGCCGGGCCAGTTCGGCCACGCGGCGCTGCATGTCGCGCGGGTTGAGCGTAAGAGATTTCTCCTGGCCCAGGAGCACGTTGTCGGCCACGCTCATACTGTCGATAAGCATGAAGTGCTGGTAAACCATGCCGATGCCGGCCTGGTGCGCGTCCCTGGGCGAGCGGAAGAACACCGGGTTCCCGCCCAGCAGAATGCGCCCGGCGTCGGGCTGCAGGCGCCCGGCCAGCACGGACATAAGCGTGCTCTTGCCGGCTCCGTTTTCGCCAAGCAGCGCCTTGATGCGGCCGGCCCGGATGTCCAGAGTGATATCGTGATTGGCCCGTACCTTGCCGAAATGCTTGGAAATGCCTTCCAGACGGATGAGCGGCTTGCCTTTGCAAGCGTCCGCAGACATCAGTCACCCACCTTGAAGTTGTTGCCGAGGTCCGCCGGCGCGCCGCTCCCTTTCCCGCGCAAGGAAGAGACAAACAGAACCAGCAGCGTCATCACGTAGGGCAGCATGGCCATGATGGAAGAGGGAATGGGCACGCCCAGAGCTTGTACCCGGAACAGGTAGGCGGTCACCCCGGCGAACAGATAAACGCCAAGCACCGCCCGGCCAGGACGCCAGAAAGCGAAAATGACCAGGGCCACGGCAATCCAGCCGCGCCCGGCCACCAGGTTGTCGGCCCACATGCGCATGAAAGCCAGGGCCAGGTAGGCGCCGCCCAGGCCGACCAGGAAACCGCCCAGCAAAATAGAGGCCCAGCGCATCTTGAAAGGAGAAATACCGGCCGCGCGCACGGCTTCGGGGTTTTCGCCGCTGGCCCGCAGGGCCAGGCCGAAGCGCGTGCGCCGGAGCAGAAACCAGAGCAGGAACGGCAGCAGATAGGAAAGATAGACCATGGCGTCCTGCTGGAAAAAAACCCTCCCGAGAAGCGGAATGGAGGAAAGAAGCGGAATGGAGAACGTGGTAAAGCCTTCCGCTTTTTGCTGGATATAGGGCGTACCCAGGTAGTTGGCCACCCCTACTCCGAAAATGGTCAAAGCCAGGCCGGAGACCACCTGGCTGCCCTGAAAAACCATGCAGACCAGCCCGTGCAGGGCCGACATGGCCATGGCCGCCGCCCCGCCGCAAAGCAGCCCGAACCAGGGGCTGCCGGTGTGATAGCAGATCACGAAGGCGGCCAGGGACCCCACCATCATCATGCCTTCAACGCCCAGGTTAAGCACCCCGCCGCGTTCCGTGACCAGTTCGCCCAGAGTGGCGAAGAGTATGGGCGTGCCGGTGCTCACGGCCGCTGCCAGGGCGGGCGCCAGAGCCAGAATATAGGGCAGCAGGAGTTCGATGAAGGTCTTTTCAACTTCCACGCTCTTCCCCTCCCGTTGCCCCGCTTGCGGCCGGCCTGCCCTTACGGCTTATTTTGTAATCGTTGAACAACTGCCCGGCCAGCACGGTAATCAGAATGATGCCCTCCAGGGTATTGGCGAAAGCGTGTGAAATTTGCAGATCCTGCTCTATGTTCTCCACCCCGAAGCGCAGCCCGGCCAGCACCAGGGTGAACAGGGCAATGCGCATGATGCGCAGCCTGGCCAGCCAGGCCACCACCACGGCGGTATAGCCGTAGCCCATGACGATATTCGGCTCCAGGCGCTCCAGGTTGGCCGAGCACTCCTGAAAACCGGCCAGACCGGCCAGGGCGCCGCAGAGGAACATTACCAGGATGACCAGGCGGTTGTAAGAAATTCCGGCGGTACGAGCCGCGCGCGGGTTGGAGCCGGCGGCGGTGATTTCATACCCCAGGCGGGACTTGCGCAGCAGGAACGAGCACAGCAGTCCGGCCAGGATGCAGCTCAGCACACCCCAATGGGCTCGGCCGAAAAACTGGAAGAAAAAATCGGCCGTCCCCTCGCTCACCCCGTGTTTCAGCCAAAAATCGGAATCCCAAATCCGGCCGATCACGGCGGCCGGAGGGAAATAGGGGCCGACAGCCTGGTTCATGGCGGCAGGGTCGCGCCAGGAGCCGTAAATCAGGTGGTTGAGGATCTCGATGCCGATGTAATTGAGCATCAGGGTGGAGATTATTTCGTTCATGCCCCAACGCTGGCGCAACAAGGCCGCAAGGCCGGCCCAAATCCCGCCGCTGAGCATGGCGGCCGCCAGCGTGCCCGGCAGCACCAGCCAGGCGGGAAGGCCGGGAAAGTTGAGCACGAACCAGCAACCGCCCAGGGTGCCGATAACGTACTGCCCTTCCGCGCCGATATTCCAGACTTGCAGACGGAAACAGAGCGCCACCCCCAAAGAGCAGAGGAAAATCGGGATGGCCTTGAGCAGAATTTCGCCATAGCTGTACACATGGCCGAAGCCGCCCTTGAGCAGCAGCCACACCCCGCCCGCGCCGTTATGCCCCTGCACTTGCAGCAAAAGGGCGCAAATAGCCAGAGAGACGGCAAAGGCCGTCGCGAAAACAGCGACGGAGCCCCACTCGCGGGGCTCCGTCCTGCGGATTAATTGCCATCCGTTCATAAATGGGGGCTATTCGGGTTTCCCAACCACGCCCTCGACAAACCAGTCCATGCTGAGGAGTTCCTTGTCGTCGGGAGTCTCGCCGGCGGCAATGCGCAACTTCCCGCTCTGGTCCTTTACCGGACCGCCGAAGACCACGAACTTGCCCGTGGCGATTTCCTGCCTGCGGGCGTCCACGCTGTCGCGTACTTGCTGCGGCACCATCTTGCCGTAGGGGGCGATGTCGACAATGCCGGTTTCCAGACCGGGCCAGAAAGAGCCGGCTTCCCAGGTGCCGGCCCGGACCTTGTCAACAACGTCCAGGTAGAACGGCGTCCAGTTCCAGATGGCGGCGGTAAGCTGCACGTCCGGGGCGAAAGCGCTCATGTCCGTGTTGTAGCCAATGGAGTAAACCTTGCGGTCCTGGGCGGCTTCCTGCACGCCGGGCGAATCCTGGTGCTGGGTGACCATGTCCACGCCCACGTCCATGAGGCTCAGGGCGGCGTCTTTTTCCTTGGCCGGGTCATACCAGGTCTTGGTCCAGACCACGCGGACCTTGGCGTTGGGGTTGACGGCGCGCACGCCCAAGGTAAAAGCGTTGATGCCGCGAATCACTTCCGGAATGGGGAAGGCGGCCACGTAACCGATTTCATTCTTCTTGGTCATGGAACCGGCCACCATGCCGGTAAGGTAGCGGGCCTGGTAAACCCGGCCGAAATAGTTGCTGACGTTGGCGGCGGTTTTATAGCCGGAGCAGTGCAGGAACACGGTCTTGGGGAACTGGCGGGCCACTTTGATGGTGGGGTCCATGTAGCCGAAGCTGGTGGTGCAGATAATGTCGTAACCACGGCGGGCCATGTTCAGGATGACCCGTTCGGCGTCGGCTCCTTCCGGCACGGATTCCATGTAGTAAGTGGAAATGCCGGGCTGCTTGTCCAGGGCCTGGCGGGCCAGGTCGTGGGCATAGGACCAGCCGGCGTTACCCACCGGCGAAATATAGACAAAACCGATCTTGATTTCCTTCTTGTCCTGCGCGGCCTGGGGCCGATTGGGAGAAAAGAGGCCCAGAACCAGGGCCAGGCACAGCCCCGTGAGAATTAAACGTTTGAACATAAAATACTCCTGCTACTGAAGTTGATCCAGGTTTTGCTATAACCGGTTTTAGAGAAAATCAAAATTTAAAGTTCGCCGTCAACACGCCTTGGCTAGGTTTATTGATCATAAAACCAATAGCGCCGCCGGGTTGGCGGCGGCACTTGTTTATGAAGCCGCACGGGGCCTGAAAAGCTTGTCCACCAATTTTTCAACTTCGGCGTTTCTATAAAGCTGGCTCACGTAGGCGTTAAAGTATTGCCGTTTGCGGTTGTTCAAAAGCTGCGCCGTGAACATATCGCCCATCTGCTGCCACTCGCTTTCGCCGGGCGCGACCACGGTGGCCACCTTGATCAGCACCGCGCCGGTTTCGGTGGAATAAGCGTGCTTTTCCCATTCGCCGGGAGCGGCGGCAAACACCGACTGGGTCAGTATCGGCGAAAAGCCGAGAGCCGCCAGGCCGGTAAAACGGTCCACCAGGGCGGAGTGCTGCAGGCGGTCTTGGTACTTGGCCGGCAGCCCGCCGGCGGCGGCGGAGATTTCCTGTGCCGCCTCGTCGGCGGCCTGCATGGCCAGAGCCAGGGCGTCGCGCTCGCGCAAAATATTGGCAATCTCTTCCTTCACCTCATCCAGGGGCTGAACGTGGGAAGGCAGGAAAGCGTTAACCTTTATCAGCATGAAGCCGCCCGGCACCTCCACGGGCACGGGCAGGGTCTCGCCGGCCTGCACGTTGCCAAGGCCGCTCAGGGCCGCCACGTTCAGGCCCATGCGGCCGGCCAGCACGTCCAGGTCCAGCAGGCCGGTTTTTGCCGGCGAGAGGCCGTATTTGGCGCCAAGTTCCGCAAAGGCGGGCTTTTTGGCCACCAGGGCGTCTTCCATCTCGCTCATGATATCGTCCAGGCCGCGATAAGCTTCGTCTTCGCGCTTAAAGGCAAGCACTTCGTCCCGGACCGCCGCGAAGGACCGGTGGGAAGCGGGTACGAATTCTTCCAGGCGGGCTATTTCAAAACCCAGGGCGGTGCGCACCACCGGGCTGGTTTCGCCGGGTTTGAGAGCCTGGATTTCCGCTTCAAAATCCGGGTCGGCCTGGCCGATGTTCAGCCAGTCCAGGCGGCCGCCGTTGTCTTTGGTGTGCGTGTCGTCGGAATAACTTTTGGCCACGGCCGCGAAAGATTTGCCCGAGACGAGTTCGGTCAGGGCCTGCTCGGCCTTTTCTTTGGCGGCCGCCAGCCGGGCTTCGTCCGCGCCGGCCGGTACGGCAATCAGAATGCGCCGGGCCTGGTAACGGGCCGGAATTTCAAAGTCGTTGAGCCGGGCGTCGTAATAGTCGCGCAGTTCCTGTTCGCTGAAGGAAAGGCCCGGGGCCAGGGTTTCCGGAGTGAAGATCAGGTAGTCGACGTCGCCTTGGGCGGCCACGGCGAACATATCATTGTTGCCTTCGTAATATTCGACAATTTCCGCCTCTTTGGGGATGACTTGAGCCGCGTATTCCTCCAGCGGGAACATCAGGTAGTCAACGGAGCGGCGCTCGAACTGGAAGTCAAAACCCTGCCGGGCCGCTTCCGGGGTCAAATCCACGGCGGCGGCCACATAGCCTTCCAGCCGACCGATCATGATTTCGTTCGAGATGCGGCGCTCAAACATGCCGCGGGTCATGCGGCTGCGGGCCAGAGTGTTTTTGTACACTTCAGGGTCGAATTTGCCGTCCGGCCCGTGGAAGTCCGGCGTCTGGTTGACGATGATGGAAAGCTCGATATCGCTGAGCCCCAGGCCGAGTTTTTCGGCCTCCTGGCGGATCAACTCCTGCAGGATCATCTGCTCAAGCTGCATCTGGCCCAGAGCTTCGCGCTGTTCGTCCGTCAGGGCCGATATGCTCTGGTTGGCGCTCAACATGCCGAGCGTGCGCTGGAATTCAAAGTCGAAATCGGCGGCGTTTATGGGCACGCCGTTCACCCGGGCCAGGGTGGTGGGCGAATTCGTATTCACGCCGCTGGCGCCCCAGAACACGAACACGATGATAATCAGCCCGAAAATGATTTTAACGCCCAGAGAACGGGATTTGCGTCTGATGACGTCCAGCATTGTTGTTTTCGCTCCTGAAAATAGTGGGATTGGTGTTATAAAATTACAGCCGCCGACGCACGTCCCGTGGTCCGGCAGACAAATTCAGCCTGAAGGCGGCGCAAGGCCGGGAAACCTATGAGCCCGGGTCTATATTAATGCCCTGCTCCCGGTATTCGTTCAGCTTGTTGCGCAGGGTGCGCACGGAAATGCCCAGCAGGTCCGCCGCCTGGGTACGGTTGCCGCCGGTCTGGTCCAGGCCTTTCATAATCATCATGCGTTCCATCTCATGCAGGGGAATGACTCCGCCGGCAAAGGCCGCCCCTCCGTCAACATGGGCGATATCGGCCGGCTGGCCTGTTCCAACAGCCGCGCCGGGGGCGTCGCCCGGCGCCGGCGCGCCAAGGGTGGAATGGAGGGCCTGGTCCGCGCTGCCGTAATCCGCCCCCTGGCCGATGGCGCCGTCTTCAAGGAACAGGGGCCAGTTGTCCGGGTCGAGCAGGAAATGGTCCGGCGTAATCGGGTTGCCGCCGCTCAAAAGGACGGCCCGCTCCATGAGGTTCTGCCATTC
Source organism: Deltaproteobacteria bacterium (assembly GCA_031264465.1). Classification (GTDB taxonomy): domain Bacteria; phylum Desulfobacterota; class Desulfovibrionia; order Desulfovibrionales; family Desulfovibrionaceae; genus WRHT01. Next base: position 7,881 of record JAISDX010000172.1, read on the forward strand.
GCGCACGTTGCCCGGCCAGTCGTATTCCAACAGCCACTTGCGGGCGACCTCGGACAGGCCGGTGGCCGGCAGCCGGTATTCGTTGACATATAAACGGATGAAAAAATCGGCCAGAATGAGCACGTCGTCGCCCCGCTCCTTGAGCGAAGGCAGCCGCAAGGGAATGACATTCAGGCGGAAGAACAGATCCTGCCTGAACTTGCCCTGCTGGACCCACTCTTCCAGATTGCGGTTGGTGGTGGCCAGCACCCGCACATCCACGTTGATGGGCTCGGCGCCGCCCACCCGGTCGATCTGGCTCTCCTGCAGGGCGCGCAACAGCTTGGCCTGCAACGAAAGCTCCATTTCGGAAATTTCGTCCAGCAAAATGGTGCCGCCGCTGGCCAGCTCGAACTTGCCCGGCTTGCGCACGATGGCGCCGGTAAAAGCCCCTTTCTCGTGCCCGAAAAGCTCGCTTTCCAGCAGGTGCTCCGGCAGGGCCGCGCAGTTCACGGCAATGAAGGGGCCGCCGGCCCGGTCGCTGTGCGCATGCAAAAAGCGCGAAAACATTTCCTTACCGGTGCCGGATTCGCCGGAAATAAGCACCGTGGCCCTGGATTTGGCCACTTGGCGCGCCAGGGCCAGCACCCGGTGGATGCTCGGGTTGTTGCCGATGATCCTGACTTCGCCGTACTGCGGGGAACGGCCGCCCAGGGTGGAGGCGGCCGGAGCCGGGGCCGGCTCGCGCTGCTGCGGCAGCGTGGCGGTAATTTTGTCGAAATTCAAGGGCTCCAGCCAGTAGTCTCTCGCGCCCAGGTTCATGTATTTTTGCGCTTCTTCGGCATTGCCGCGATCCGTAAAAACAATCACCTGGGGAAAAGCCGGGTCGTCCTGCCCGACGCTGAGCAAGTCTTCCACGCGGTAACCGGGCAGGAAAGGGCGTGAAAAAATGGCCGCGGGCGGCGTTTTCCGAATAAAGGAAGACGCGCCTTTGAGGTTCTCGGCAATCCCCACGTCAAAACCGGCATCCCTGAGTTCCGGAAATATGCGGGTCACGGATTGAGCGGGAGCTATGAACAGCACTCGGCGTTGCGACATAATTGGTATTCCTTACATGGTCGCGGTAACTTTATCAATAGCGAAGGAGCAAAAAGTCTGTTAGAGCATTGGGGAAAAACCAACTAAGGAGCCGGCAGATGAGGTACGTGCAGGGCATGCACGGCGGAGAGCTGTCCCGGGCGGCCGCGAGCTTCGGCATAAAGGCGGAAAACCTTACCGATTTCAGCGGCAACGCCAACGTGTTCGCCGCGGAAATCACGCGCCGCCTGTGCCGGGGAGCGCCCTACCCCTTCATCAACTACCCCGCTTCCGACTGCGGCGGGCTTTGCGCCGCAATCGCCGCGCACGAAGCCGTGCAGCCGGAAAATGTCCTCTGCGGCAACGGGGCGGCGGAGCTAATCTGGCTCGTGTTGCGCGTTCTGGCCCCGCAAAGCGTGCTCTTTCTGGGGCCGGTGTTTTCCGAGTGGATTCGCGCCTGCAACGCCTTGGGGATTGGCTGCCAGATTATCACCCCGCCGGCGGAAGGCGAATTCGCCTGCACCGGGGAAATTCTGAACCGGCTGTGGGAAAGCCGGGCGGAACTGGCCGTCCTTTGCTCTCCCAACAACCCCGGCGGCATCACTTACTACAACCTTGGCAATATCCTGGCCGTACTGCGCACGCCGCGCGTCCTGGTAGATTTGAGCTACCGCGAGTTTCTACACGGCAAGCCGGAATACGTCTGGCACTCCTGGCCCGCCCTGCACGGCGCCCGTGGCCGGGGGACCGAAATATACAGCCTGCACAGCTTCACCAAATTTTTCTGCTGCCCCGGCATCCGCCTAGGCTACCTGGTAGGCGAAAGGCGCTCCATTGCCGGCCTGGCCGCCCAAACTCCGGCCTGGAGCATCGGGACGTTCGCGCAAAATATGGGACTGGCTTTCCTTGAACACCTGGACGAATACTGGAACAGCCTCAAGGAACTGGTGCCGGCCCGCTACGACCTGGGCGCCAACTTGTGGCGAATGGAGCCGCTTGACCAGGAATTGCTCCTGGAAGGGCCAAATTTCTTCTGCTGCGGCCTGCGCCGTGAAGAGCGGGAGAGCGGCCGGAAAGGCCGGGCCGGCAAGCTCCAGAACGAGCTTTTACGCCAGGGAGTGCTGGTGCGGGACTGCGACAACATCCCGGGCATGCCGCCCGGCTTTGTGCGCATCCAGGTACGCGGCCGCGACGACAACGAAAAGCTGCTGCACGCGTTGCGCAAAATTCGGTAGTGACGCATTTTGACCTGATCCTGCGTCAGGCGCAAACTGAGCCACTACCAAGAATTCAAGGCATTTGACGATTCAAAAAACGGCAGGAACTTCGGCCGCTGAAGGTAAAACCTCCGGCGGCCGAAGCTCCTGTAAAAAATAACCGTATTGCGCAGCTACTTAACCAGCGGCTTGGTCACAAAACCGGAACGCAGACAACGGGTGCACACGGTCAGGGTGGTCACGCGGCCGCTGGCGTGCTGGTGGCGCACTTTCTGCAGGTTGGGCTGAAAGCGCTTTTTAGTTTTGATATTGGAGTGGCTGACGTTATTGCCGACCTGAGTGGTCTTGCCACACAATTCACACTGCTTGGGCATTTTAAAAACCTCCGTAAGGAAACGAACAAATCATATTTAACTTGTTTAACTTGCGTGTTGCTCTAAAGAACTTGTTCTACTATACGCTGCCCGCGAAAAAAGCAAGCGCTTTTTGCGCCCCGGCCGGGTGCGCCAAAGGGGCGCCATTCGGCTGAAATTCAACCGGGCGGGCGCGATAAATTGCTCAACGGCAGTCATACTTTTCTTGACAAAATGCCCAAACAGCATATACATCTTTCCGTTATTGGAACTATGGCCTTGATTCGAGCGGGTTTATGGGCAATATGTACGACAGTTGGTCGCCCCTGCAGGCGGTTTTAAATACGGGCCCGCACTATGTGCTGGACAACCAGGCCATCTGGCAGGGGCCGATTGACGAATTCGGCATTCCCTGCCGGATTGCCGCCCCGCTACGGGCCGAGTTTGATATTTTCCCCCAGGAGGACGGCCTCCTGGTGCGCGGCAGCGTCACCGGACAGGTGGCCATGCCCTGCAACCGTTGCGCCGAAGAGGCGGTTTACGACCTCGCGCAGCGCTTTGACAACTTTGAGCCGCTCCCGTCCCTGGACGAAAACGGCGAACCGGCGACCGACCCGGACGTGGATGAATATTTTATCCGTTTTTCCCGTAACGGCGAGTTGGAAGTGAATTTGGCGGCCCTGGCCTGGGAGGAATTCGCGCAGGCCCTGCCGCCGCGCCCGCTTTGCCGGGAGGAATGCGCCGGGCTTTGCCCCAGTTGCGGCACCAACCTGAACGAAGGCGCCTGCGCCTGCGAAAAAAAAATTCATGACCCGCGCCTGGCCAAACTGCGCGGCCTGAAAATACATTAAACCACCTTTTCTTGGTATATATTAAGGAGAAGACAATGGCTGTTCAGCAAAACAAAAAATCCAAATCCAAAAAAGGCATGCGCCGCTCGCATGACCGCGTGAGCGTCCCCACCCTGGTTCTCTGCAAGTGCGGCGAAAGCACCGTGCCCCACTCCGTCTGCCCCTCCTGCGGCACCTACCGTGACCGCCAGATGGTGGAAGCAGCGGCGGAGTAACCTCCCGTGAGCCCCCAGGAACATCCCTCCCCCGACGCGACAGTGGGCGCCGCCAGGCAAGAACACGAAGAAGAGCGTAACGAAGGCCGTTTCCGGCCGGCTTTTGCCGAAGGCGCCCAGCCGTCCGAAGTTGTCCGCGCTCCTCGCGACAAAAGCCAGCCGCCGCGCATTGCCGTGGATGTAATGGGCGGCGATTTCGGCCCCAGCGTGGTGGTGCCGGGCGCCTTGCGCGGCGCGCGCGAGTGCGGCTGCAAGCTGCTTTTGGTCGGCCGTACCGATTTTATCGAACAAGAATTGGCCAAGGAAGATGTTTCCGGTATCAAGTACGAAATCGTGCATGCCCAGGAAGTGGCGGAAATGCACGAAAAGCCGTCTGAAATACTCCGCCGCAAGAAAAATTCGTCCATCCAGGTGGCTTGCCGCCTGGTACGCGACGGGCTTGCCGACGGGTTGATCAGCCCCGGCCATTCCGGGGCCACCGTGGCCTGCGCCATGTTCATCATCGGGCGCATCCCCGGCGTGGACCGGCTCGGCCTGGCCAGCGTCTTCCCTTCTGAAAAAGAAGGCACCATCATCCTCGACGTGGGTGCCAACGTGGACTGCCGACCGCACCACCTTTTCCAGTTCGGCCTCATGGGGTCGAGCCTGGCCCAGACCGTGCTCGGCCGCACCTCCCCCCAGGTGGGGATTCTTTCCATCGGCGAAGAGGAAGGCAAAGGCAACTCACTGGTCAAAGACGCTTACGACCTTCTGAAAATGGCCCAAAATCTCAACTTTGTGGGCAATGTGGAAGGGCGCGACGTCTTCACCGGCGACGTGGACGTGGTGGTTTGCGACGGTTTTGTGGGCAACGTGGTGCTCAAGCTCTCCGAAGGGCTTGGTTCTTCGCTTTCCCGCATGCTGAAAAAAGCCCTGTTTTCCACCTTGATGGCCAAGATGGGCACTCTGCTGGCCAAGGGCGCGTTGCAGCGCTTCGCCAAGTTTCTGGACTATGCCGAATACGGCGGCGCCCATTTGCTGGGCCTTAAGGGCGTGGCTCTGGTCTGCCACGGCAAATCCAACGCCAAAGCCATTGGCAGCGCCGTAAAAATGGCTTCCACCTTTGTCGAAAAAGACACCAACTCCCTCCTGGTTTCGGCCCTCAGCGCCAACGAGGAACTCACCTTGTACAGTAAGGCCGTCAAATAACGCCATTATTTTTTTGACTGCTGCCTATTAGGATAATGTATGAAAGTATATATGAACGGGTTCGGCTATTATGCCCCGAAACGCGTGATTGGCAACGCCGAAATGACTACCATCGTCGACACCACCGACGAATGGATCCAGGCCAGAACCGGCATTAAGGAGCGCCACATCGTGGCCCCGGGCGAAACCTGCTCCGACATGGGCATGCACGCCGCCACCCAAGCCCTGGAAGCGGCCGGTATGAAGCCGGAAGAAATCGACATCATCATGTGCGCCACCATTTCCGGCGACTCCTGCGTACCCACCACCGCCACCCGGATGCAGCAGAAGCTCGGCATCAGACGGGTCATGGCCTTCGATTTCAACGCGGCCTGTTCCGGCTATATCTACGGCCTGGATATCGCCAGCAACATGCTGAGCGGCAAGCCGGACGCCAAAATCCTCGTGCTGGCCACGGAAGTGCTTACCAGCCGCACCAACTGGGCTGACCGCACCACTTGCGTGCTCTTCGGCGACGGAGCCGGCGCGGCCGTCATGTCCACCAAACCGAGCACTCCAATACCGGGTAACCCCTTTTCCAATTGCGCCGTTCTGGAAGGCGTGATGTCCAGCGCCGACGGCAGCCAGGGAGATCTCCTGCTGGCCACCGGCGGCAGCAGCAGCCACCAGTACAAACTGGGCGATGTGGTCGGTGACGAGTTCTTCATCAAGATGAACGGGCGCGAAGTGTACAAGCACGCGGTGCGCAACATGCCGGCCATGGCCACCGCGCTCATGGACAAACTCGGCTATACCATTGACGACATCGACGTGCTCATCCCGCACCAGGCCAACATGCGCATCATCGAGGCCGTGGGCCAGCGCCTGGGCGTACCCACGGAAAAGGTGTTCGTCAACGTGCATAAATACGGCAACACTTCCTGCGCCTCCATTCCCCTGGCTCTGGGCGAAGCCCT
>JAISDX010000055.1 GCA_031264465.1 Deltaproteobacteria bacterium
TCCATCACCTTGACCGTTTCCGGCGTGATGCAGATGGACGGCAGAATCCGGCTTTCTCTTGCGGTGACCGACACGGGGATAGGTATCCGGCCGGAAGACCTGTCGGGATTGTTCAACAGCTTCGAGCGGGTCGACAGCCGCAGCAACCAGAATATTGAAGGAACGGGCCTCGGGCTGACCATAGCCCGCAGCTTGTGCCGGGCCATGGGCGGCGATATATCGGTGGCGAGCGAATACGGAAAGGGCTCCGTCTTTACGGCCGTGCTGCTTCAGGGAGTGGTGGCGCAGCGGCCGCAGGGCGCGGCGGCCGAGCGGGACACGGCGCGGAAAGCCACGTTCATCGCGCCGGAAGCCGAAGTGATGGTTGTCGACGATTTGCCGAGCAATCTGCTGGTGGCCCAAGGGTTGCTCTCTCCCTACCAAGTCCGGACAGTCGCCTGCCAAAGCGGGCGCGAGGCCGTGGACCTGGCGCGCGCCAGTTCTTTCGATCTCGTCTTCATGGATCACATGATGCCGGGCATGGACGGCCTGGAGGCCGCAGCGGCCATCCGAGCCCTGGCCGGGCGCGAGGAAATGCCGATTATCGCGCTCACGGCCAATGCCGTTTCCGGCATGCGGGAAATGTTTCTGCAAAACGGCTTCTGTGATTTTCTTTCCAAACCCATTGCGGTGCAAGCCTTGGAAACAATCTTGAAAAAATGGATACCCCTGGAAAAACAACGGCCGATCCGCCAGGCCGCGTCCGACGACCGGCCCAGTGACCAGCCCGACGGCCAGCCGGACGCGCCTGTCGGGCAGGCGGTCCTGCTGGACGGCCTGGATGTTGAACGGGGCATCCAGAATGTCGGCGGGCGCAAAGCGGCTTACGCCAACCTGCTTTCCCTTTTCCGCCAGGATTGCGAAACCCTGGCGCCAGGACTGCTCACGGCCGCCGACGGCGATTATTCCGCCTGCGCCATCGCCGCGCACGCGCTGAAAGGTTCCCTGCGGACTATCGGCGCCGGGGATCTGGCGGTTTCCGCCATGCGGCTCGAACATGCCGCCGCCAATGCGGACGCCGCTTTTCTGCAAGAAAATACCCGCTCTTTTCTGGATGAACTGAGGACCCTGACCGGCGCGTTCGACCGTGTGCTGCAGGACCTGGCCGTCCGGACGGAAGCGAACGGCAACGACTCCCCGGGGACGGAGGAACTGCCCGAAAAACTTGAGGCCTTGCAGGGCGCCCTGCGTTCCATGGACGTCCGGGCCGTGAACGACCTGCTGGCGGAATGCCTTGGCCTGGAACTCACCCCCGAACAACGGGCGCTGGTCGATGAGTTGGACATGCTGGTCATGGCCTTCGAGTTCGAGAAGGCGGCCGCAAGTATTAATGATTATATCAAGCAGCTCTTTTCATAATTCGATTTATGCTTTATGAATGATTAATTGTTTTTTAAGTGGGAAACAGGCCGGAATGAAAAAACTCCGTTCACTTTCTTTTCAACGCAAAGTTATTGTCGTTTTTCTGCTCTTCATGACCCTGCCTTTTCTGGCAACCGGTTATGTGGCCAGGAACATGACCAGGGAAACCCTGCTGTTTGAAAAGGAAAACAAGCTCCTGGCCTTGGCCCGCATCCTTGAAGCCAAACTGGGGCCGGAAGGCTACATCGGCATCCTGCGCGCGCACGAGGCCGAGAACGAGCCGGCCGACCGGCAACTGGCCGTGCTGAACCGGGCGCTTTTCGACTTCACCGAGGAAGTTGGCAATTCCGCCCCCGGCCTGGGCGTGGGCTACTATTCGCGCGCGCTCGACTGCATTGTCACTTACGGCCCGACCGCGAGCTTCTCTTTCGCCGTGGGCCTGTCCATCCCGCCGGAGCACCCCGGCCGCGTGGTCATGCGGGAAAACCGGCCCCTGGTCGCCTCCGGCGCCATGGTGCGCGGCGACATCATGAACGCCATGGTGCCGATAGCGCGCGGCGGCGAAGTGATCGGCTATATTTGGGTGAACGAGCTCACCACCGACGTGACCGCCCAGGTAAACAGCATGACCCGCAACATCTTTCTGGTGATCCTGGCCTGTTCGATCATCAGTTTTATCGCGCTCCTGCTGCTTTCGCGCCAGACCGTGCGCGACGTTGCCGCCATTATCAACGGCGTGCGCACCATGCGTTACGACCTCACCACCCGCATTCCGGAAGCCGGGGGCGAGTTGGGCGAAGTTTCCAGAAGCATCAATGCCATGGCCGGCGACATTGAAAAGGCCAACCGGGAAAGCAACCGGGCCATTGCCGCCCTGCAAAGCGTCACCGGCAACGTGGAGGCCGCGGTTTACGTGTGCGACCCCTCCAACCACACCCTGGCCTACACCAACACTTATTTAAACCGGCTGCTGAACAATGACGACCCGGTGGGCCACACCTGCTACACCACGCTGTACGATTACAACGAGCCCTGCTCCTTCTGCCCGCAAAAGCAGTTGTTCGATCCGGAAGGCAACCCGTTGTTCCACAGCGTGCGCTGGGAACACCACAACAGCCACCTGCGCCGCGATTTTTTGATGACCGACCGCCTGGTGCCCTGGCATGACGGGCGCTTTTTGCACATGCAGGTGGGGGCCGACGTCACCGAGCGCAAGGCTCTGGTCGTGGCCGAAGCCGCCAACCTGGCCCAGCGCGACTTTCTGGCCCGCATGAGCCACGAAATCCGCACCCCCATGAACGGCGTGCTGGGCATGACCAGGCTGGCCATCCAGGCCGACCCGCCGCCGGCCCAGCTTGAATACCTCAAAAAAATCCAGTCCTCGGCCACGCTCCTGCTCGGCATAATCAACGACATCCTGGATTTTTCCCGCATCGAGGCCGGCAAGCTGAGCGTGGACAGCCACACTTTCCGGCTGCGCGACATGGTGGAAAACATCCGCGAGCTGATCCTGCCGCGCATTAGGGAAAAGGGGCTGGAGTTCATCGTCAACATCGACGACTCGGTGCCGGAATACGCCACCGGCGACGAACTGCGCCTTTCGCAAGTGCTCTTGAATCTTTTGGGCAACGCCTCCAAGTTCACCCTGCGGGGGCACGTGTCCCTGCACATGAAAGGCTGCCTGCTTTCCAGCGGCAAGCTCCGGCTCAGCTTCGCCGTGGCCGATTCCGGCATCGGCATGAGCCAGGAGCAACTGGTCACCCTTTTCAAGCCTTTTTCCCAGGCCGACAACTCGACTTCGCGCCGCTTTGGGGGAACGGGTCTGGGGCTTTCCATCAGCAAGGCGCTGGTGGAACTCATGGGCGGCGACATCAGCCCCCGCAGCGAAGAGGGGAAAGGCAGCATTTTCTCGTTCCATGTCGACTTTGACCCGTTCGATGGCGAGCTTGAGCAACCGGAAGATAAACGGCACTGGGAAGGCGTGCATTGCGAAGGCTGCCGCTTCCTGCTGGTTGAAGACAACGAGATTAACCAGGAAATCGCCCTGGCCATTCTGGAAGACCTGGGAGCCTCGGTGGATGTGGCCTCCAACGGGCAGGAAGGCCTGGACGCATTCCTCGCGAAAGATTACGCGGTAATTTTCATGGACGTGCGCATGCCGGTTATGGACGGCCTGGAAGCCACGCGCCGGATCCGGACAAGCCGCAAGCACGACGCCGCAAGCGTGCCCATTATCGCCATGACCGCCAACGCCATGCTGGAAGACCGCGCGGCCAGCCTGGAAGCCGGCATGAACGGCCACCTGGCCAAGCCCATAGACGTGGAGCAGCTCAAAGCCCTGCTGTTTGACATTCTGCATCAGGCCGACAGACATACCTGAGCTTGGCCCGGGCGAAGCCTGACGCGGCCGCCTTTTACGCATAGCTTTAAATAATACTGAGCAGCTTTTCCAGGAGCCATACCATGCGTTACCCGGCTTGCTTGTTTTTGTTGGCCCTGTTTATGGCCATAAACCCGGCCCCGACCCAATCCCGGGCCCAAACCGCTGAAGAACAAATTACCATCCGCCAGGGCGGCAAGCGCGTCAGCGTTTCGGCCGGGCAACTCGGCCTCGGAGCCGTGGAAAATTCCGAATTGCGCTATGCGGCCCTCAGCCTGGAGCAAGGCGAACTGCTGGGCCTCAAGGCCGGGCTGTACCTCTTTGACGCCGCCGGGCTTTTTATCGCTTTCGCGCCCACGGCAGCGGCCGAATTCTGCGGCGCCGTGAGCCTGTCGCCGGACGGCAACCTCCTGGCCATGGACAGCGGCACCCAGGCTGAACGGTACTGGGATTTCTACACCTACCCGGACATGCGGCATGTAAGCGGCGCCAGCTACCTGGCGGAGGCGGGCAAGCCGCCCCTGCTCTGGCACAGCCGGGGCCGGGCGCTCCTGACCACCGTGCGCGAAGATGCCGGGCGCTTTTGCGACTACGCTCCCTGCGGCCCCACTTCGGTAATCTTGTACGACGTGTTCCGGGGCAAGGGCTACACGCTCATGAACGGCACCGACCTGTGCGACTACCGCATGGATTTTTTGCTGGACAATAAGCTCGCCGCCGACAAGATCTGCCTGCCCACCCTGCAGGACTGGAACAAGCAGCCAGAAAACCCGCCGGCCCAGAAAATCACCGTCACCCTGCCGGAATAAGGAGCGACCCATGTTTCTGGATCACCTGTTCATCTGCACCGGGCGCGGCGCGCCGGCCGGCGACCTGCTTGTGGAAAGCGGTCTTGCGGAGGGTCCAGCCAATTCCCACCCCGGCCAGGGCACGGCTAACCGCCGGTTTTTCTTTGCCAATGTCTACCTGGAGCTTTTGTGGGTGGCGGACGCAGCCGAAGCATGTTCCGAGCCAGCAAGCCGGCTGCAAATTCCTGGACGTTGTTCCTGGCGGGAGAGCAAGGCATCTCCCTTCGGATTGGGGTTTCGCCCCATGAGCGGGACTCTCAGCCTTTTCCCCGTGGCGAAAAGCCGGGAGTACAGCCCGCCCTACTTGGCGGGCAAGGCCATCCAAATTCTCCAGCAAACCGCCAGCGCGCCGCTGTGCTTTCACCTGCCGTTTTTAAGCGACGGAAAGGCCGATAATCCAACTTCGCACCCGGCCGGCTTGAAAACCGTTACCAAACTCACGCTGACCGTGGCCCCGACGGAAGCTGAAAGACTATCAGCCTTCAGCCTCCTTTGCCGCGACCCCGTTCTTGCATTCAGCCCGGGCGGCGAGCCGCTGCTGGAAATGGAATTTGATGACGCCGCCCGGGGGCAAAGCCGGGATTTTCGCCCCGGCCTGCCCCTGGCGTTGCGCTGGTAGCGGCGGTGCAATCATTCAAGAAGGATCCGAAGAGCGATATACCCCCAAAATACATTGCCGCCCTGGACCAGTGAACAACCAGTTCCCGCGTTGAATACAGGGCCGGTTATGAGATCCCGGCGCAATGGGCGCAAAAGCCGAACAGGCAGTTGTCCTGCCCTTCCAGGCTGAAGCCGTAGTGCGCGGCCAAATCGCGGCGCAGTTCCGGCAAGCCGCCCTGCAACTCCACCATCGCGCCGCAGTTGCGGCAGACCAGGTGGTAGTGCGGCTGGCAACCGGCCTGCACGGCCTCGAAGCGGGAGGCGCCGGCGCCGAGCCGCAGCTCAACGGCCAGGCCGGCTTCGCCCAGGAGGCGCAGCGTCCGGTAAACCGTGGCCTGCCCGATGCCGGGTTCGGCTTCGCGCAGGCGGTCGCGCAATGCGTCAATGGAATGGTGTCCTGGCATGGCCTGAAGCGCCCCGGCAACGCCCAAGCGCTGCCGGGTGACCTTAAGCCCTCTCTCTTCCAGGTAGCGTCTGAACTGTTCCTGATAACTGGTCATATCGCGCCCGCCGGCCGGTTTACAGTCCGCTTTCGTCGCCCGGCCAGCCGTTAGAGGGCACTTCACGCCTCGAATGATTGCTTAACGGCCGGCAAACGTGATGTTCGCGGCGTTCGCGCCCTTCATGCCCGTCGTGAGTGTGGCCGGGGCAATGACGCCCACGCGGCCCGTGACTGTGACGCCCGCAGCCGTGGCAATCCGCCTCGCCGTTCGCATCGCCGCCAGCCTCGCCCCGGGCGGCTTCATCCGCTTCCAGCGCCAGGGCCAGTTTTTCCAGCAGTTCCGCCAACTTGGCGCGCTCGTCCGCGTCCAGGGCGGCAAAAAGATTTTCGGCCTGTTTACGCCGTTCGCATTCATGTTCGCCCACCGCCCTGTTGCCGTCTTCGGTGGCGGCAATGACCAAGTTGCGCCGGTCCTGCCCGTCACGTTCCCGGCTTGCCAGGCCGTGCCGCTCCAGTTTGCCCAGAATTTCACTTAAAGAGGCGGAGCGCACGTTGAGCATTTCCATAAGCTCGCGCTGGTTCATGCTCCCCCGCTCACGCAGGATGGAAAGGATGTGCCGCTGGGCGTGGCGGCCGTGCCCCTGCTGGTGGTGGGCGCGGGCCATGTGCTTGAACACGCGCCTGAACAGCGCGAACAGATCTTCGCCGCTGTTGTTTTGTTCGATGGAATCAATCTGTTCCGTCATGTTGAATCTCCTGTTCGCCCGGCTTGTACAACCTCGGGCCTTGAGTGTCGTTATTGAAATTAAGGAAGCGCGGATTAAATGTTAATATTAACAAGGTACCTTTTGGATTTTATATAAACCAACTTGGAAAAGAGTCAAGGAAAAACATAAAGGCACCTTGTATTTTTCATAAAAAAGACCGCAAGGATCTGGCGGCGCTGCCGGCCCTTGCGGTCTTTATCAATAAAATTCAATAATTATATAATCAGGACTAAAAACTCCAGGACAAGGATACTCCCGCGGAGCTTTGGTTGGCTGAACCTCTTTTAACCAGAGACGAGTCGGCTACGGAGTCTGTCAGTCTTTTGTATTCATAAAAAACGCCGACAGTGTAGTCTTCAAAAAACGTATATTTCAGCCCAGGTCTGATGCTGACGTGCTTGATGCCGCTTCCGGGGCTGTAGTGCTCATATCCTGAACGCCGGCTTTGGCTATCCGTGATGCCGAAATATTGTTGGTTATATTTTGAATCTGAAAATACCGCCGCGGCTTTCAGCGCAAAGGTAAGGTCTTCAATAACGGGCTGGTTGTAAATAAAGGCGAGATCAGCGGTAAATCCCTTGGCATCGCCCAGTCCGTGCAGAAACTTTATTTCCGTTCCCAAACGGTCATGGAATTGCCAGTTGAAAAAAGCGCCCACTTCTAAACCGCCGTCCACATCGCCAAGACCGTCAAGCAGATCGCTATCGTCTTCATCGCGCCCGAAGCGGTAGGAAACAAGGGGGCCAGCCTTAATTTCAGGCATGTTTATAATATTTATTCCTGCACCATTCAGAGTTGAGATGAAAAAATACTTATTGCTGTATTCAAGAATCGGATATGGCGAAAACTCATATGAGTCAGACCCTTCAAATTCCGGTTTGACCCTGCTCATCGCGCCTATGGAAAATTTATGTTCAAGGTTTTCCGCCGAAGGATTATCTTCACCCGCGTATGCGGGCATTGCGGCCATAAAAAACGCGGCTGCCAATACTGTAGCCATAATTTTCATTTTTCATCTCCATGTAAAAGTTAGCGACAATAGCGCCTGTTTGGAGAGTATCGGGAGGGCTTATAAGAGGCAGGTTAAGCATCCATAAGAATCTATTAATATTTCGGCAACTCAACGAAAAAACATGAGCCTTCCCCGGGCTGGCTTTCCGCCCAGATTTTGCCGTTGTGCATACTCACAATCATTTCAGCAAAAGCCAACCCCAAGCCAGCGCCTTCTCCCGCACGAGATTTATCCGCGCGATAGAACCGCTGAAAAATATGGGGCATGTCTTCATCCGAAATCCCCATGCCATTATCGCGGACCAAAATTCGGACAACACCGCGTTCTATGACGGGGTATGCCGATATCTCCACATAACCGCCGTCTTTGCCGTATTTCACGGCATTATGAACCAGATTCAGCACCAATATTGTGATTAATGTCAGGTCGGCGGGGATGGTGAGATTAGAGGCGATATCCGTTTTGATGATTATATTTCTTCCATCCGCCCGTGTCCTGGCTTCATCGGCAATATCTTCAAGCACAATATTGAGAGCCACATCCTCAATAATCAATTGCCTGCCCTGTTCGCTTTCCCTGGAAAGCATAAGGAGTTGATTTGTCATACTCTGTAGCTGGCGGCTTTTCGTCAGTATATTTTCGACGGACGAGCGGTAGATTTGCAGATCGTCACTGTATTCGGCATGTTCCGCACTTGCGATTATTGAGGCCAGCGGCGTTCTGATTTCATGGGAGACATCGGATGTGAACTGCTTTTCCCGCGCAAAAGCCTTTTGCAGGCTGTCCGCCATACTATCAAGCGTGTTGGCGAGTATGCCTATTTCGTCTATGCCGCCTGTCCAGTTAATACGCTTGCTTAAATCTCCGGAACCTATTTCAACCGCCGTTGCCGTAATTATCTTCAGCGACTTCAACGCCCGGCCGGCAATCCATAAACCGCCCAGGAAGGCAATGAACAGGCTGGCCAGCATGGCATACAGGTAAAATGAAATATACTCCTGCTCGTCTATGGCATTCATATATTGCTTCGGCCCATGAAAAAGCCTGGCATACCCCACATATTCTCCGGCGTAATAAAGATCTATGTCATAAAAATGCCAGTTCCCTTCCGGTTGGTGAATCTTCCACGCCTTTCCGGTATTTTTGGGAAGAGCATCTACCCACGGAATATGCATTCCATCAGCCCGATTGCCTTCCGACGAATATATCGTGCAGGCCATCCCCGGCGTCAGGGAAAACCGGACGGAGTCAAACGCCGCCGCCACCCTGCCGGCTTGGGTTCTGTCATCTTGTTTTATATGGATATTGTTTCTGACGGTTTCGGCACTGCTTGCAAAGCTATTTTCCCTTTGCGTGACAACGATCCTCTCGACTGCCTGATACGCGATGAAAAAAACCACATTCGCCATAATCAGCAGCATTGCGGAAAACCATAGTGTGAGGCGAAGTCGCGTGGAAAGGCGCTTCATGCGCCCTCCTTGAGGAGATACCCCATGCCCCGCATTGTATGGATAAGTTTTAACGCATGTCCGTCATCAATTTTTGTTCGCAAATAGCGGATATATACGTTTACTACATTGGTATTGCTATCAAATTCAAAATTCCATACATGATCTATAATTTGTCCGCGAGTCAAAACGCGATTCGGATTGCGCATCATATATTCCAATAATACAAACTCCTTGGCTGCAAGAGGGATATGCTTCCCCGCACGGGTAACCTCTCTTTTGAGAAGATCCATTTGCAAATCCGCAAAGGCCAGAATATTTGATTTGCTGGAAGCATTGCGGCGCAAAAGCGCCCGCAGTCTGGCTGAAAGCTCATCATGCGAAAACGGTTTGACAAGGTAATCGTCAGCTCCCGCATCCAGGCCTTTTACGCGGTCTTCAATGCTGTCCCTGGCTGTCAGTAATAGCACGGGAGTGGCGTCGCCATTCAATCTTAGCGTCTTTAATACGGACAGCCCATCTTTTTTGGGGAGCATTATGTCCAGTATTATGCCGTCGTATGCGCCAGCTTCCATGCACGCGATGGCTTCTTCACCGTCAGAGGCCCTGTCAACGCCGTATCCCTCCTGTGAAAGCCGTGACGCCAGCGTATCAAGCAGCATGGTTTCATCTTCAACCACCAATAGTCGCATGTGGCCCCTCCGGATTTTTGCGGGTTTCAGCTTTCCTCTCTCTGTGCAAAAGGCCATGCGCCAGCATGAAAAACAGCGGCGCAAAAAATACGGTAAGCACGGTGGCCGTCACTGTTCCGCCGACAATGCCCGTTCCTATGGCCACCCGGCTGTTCGCCCCCACGCCTGTTGATAACGCAAGAGGAATGACTCCCGCAACAAAGGCCGCGGATGTCATAAGGATTGGCCGCAGCCTGCGCGCCGCTCCGTGTAGTGCCGCTTGCGCCGGGGAGTATCCGTCTTTCAGCGCATCTTCCATAAATGTAATCATCATAATAGCGTTTTTAGCCGCAAGCCCCATGATCGTCAGTAAGGCAATCTGAAAATAAATGGTGTTGTCAAGCCCGCGCAGCCATGTGGCGGCAATTGTTCCAAAAATTCCCAACGGGACAACCATAAGCACGGCGGCGGGGACAGACCAGCTTTCATATAATGCGGCAAGGCAAAGGAAAATAACCAGCGCGGAGAATGCATACATACGCATGGCCTGGCCTGAGGATTCCTTTTCTTCCAGAGAGTTTCCGCTCCAGGAATAATCAGCGCCTATTTTGCCAACGATGCTTTCCACCTCGTTAATGGCTGCTCCAGAGCCAATACCGGGAGCCGGGCCGCCCGTGATTTTGTAGGCCGCAATGCCGTTATACCGTTCCAGGGTTTCAGGGGAGTTTACCCAATGCGTGGATGTGATTTCAGAAAGCGGCAGCATTTCCCCGCTGCCGTTACGCACAGTCCAGGCCGCCAGATTCTCCGGGCGAGATCTGTACTGCGCGACAGATTGCATATACACTCTTTTAATGCGCGATCTGTCCATAAAGTCGTTTATATATGTCCCTGCCCACGCGGCATTTACCGTGGCATGGACATCCGATAGCGACAACCCGTAGGCAAGCGCCTTCTCTCTGTCAAAATCAATGCGGAGTTGGGGGGCGCTCAACGCATTGGGCGTGCGTATACCGCGCAGGAGCCGGCTTGCATTTGCGGCATCAAGGAACAGATTTTTCAGAGAAGCGAATTCGCTTCGGGATACGCCGGGAGGAGCTTGAAGCTGGAGTTCAAAACCGTCGGCCATGCCGAGTCCCATGATCGGGGGCGGAAGAACGGTAAAAACCCGCGCGTCCTTTACGTTGCCAAGTCCTGAATAGGCTCTGTCAACTATGGCTTCCGCGCCGTTTTCCCTGCCGGCGCGTTGGCTCCAATCTTTCAAATCAATAACGGCCATGCCGACATTTTGCCCCTGCCCGAAAAAACTCGCGCCGACCACAGTGACTATGGAGCTAAAATTGTCTTCTTCCACCGTCCGGAAATAACGCCGGACTTCTTCGGCAACCCTGGCGGTACGCTCTGCATCGGCTCCTTCAGGCAGTGTGAACAATGCCATCGCCCAACCTTGATCTTCATTCGGCAAAAATCCCGTTGGGAGTTGCGCACAGATGCATACCGCCGCCAGAGTGACCGCGCCATAAAAGAACATCCAGCGTACAGGCTTTTTTATAACATGTTGAACTTTATTGCTGTACTTATTCGTAACGCTATCAATCAGGCGTTGCGGCCCGCTGTATTTATGGGCCGCTCCACGAGGCTTGAGCAACAATCCGCAAAGAGCCGGGGTCAAGGTAATGGCCACAAATACTGAAAGAGTCATAGCCGCAACAATAGTAATGGAAAACTGCCGATATATAATACCTGACGAGCCCCCAAAAAACGCCATTGGAAGGAATACCACCGACAAAACCACGGCAATTCCCACCAGGGAACTCATCACTTCTTTCATGGTCAGAATGCTGGCCTCTTTTGCGGAGATTGCCTTCTCAGACAGTATTCTTTCCACATTCTCAACAACGACAATGGTATCGTCAACCAGGAGGCCAATGGCAAGCACCATCGCAAAAAGCGTCAGCGTGTTTATCGTGTATCCCCAATTTGAGAATAGCGTCCGCGGCCTCCCGCGCCACCTCATTGCGCCTCTCGGCTTGAAGGGCTT
>JAISDX010000096.1 GCA_031264465.1 Deltaproteobacteria bacterium
CCTGAACCCGGACCGGCTCACCTTCCTGCGCAACCTCAAGGCGAGGCTGGACGGCATTGCCGACTTGCACTGGCAAAGCGGCAGCTTTCCGCGATTGTTCCCCCGGGCCAGGCTGGTCCTGAACCACTGCATTTCCGGCGACCTCAATTTTCGCGTAATGGAAGCTCTCGGCTGCGGCGCCTGCCTGCTTACCCCCCGGGTACGGAACGGACAATCCGAGCTTTTTAAAGACGGGCAGGACCTGTTCATGTTCGACCAGAGCCCGACGGCGGACTGGGGCGAGCTTGTCGGCCTGATCAAAACGCTTTTGCAAAACCCGCCATTATGTGCGCAAACGGCCGCCAGCGGGCTGGAAAAGGTCAATGCCGGACACTTGGCCATTCATCGAGCCCAAGCGTTTTCTGACGCCTTTTCCGGCCTTTTGAGCAAGAGCGGCGGAGCCGCCGCGCTGGTGGCGGGCCGTCTGGCCCGGCAGGCGGAAATACGGAAAACATATTTAAAGCTGATCTATCTTTTGCTGGCCGAAAGCGAAGAGCGGCCGGCCTTGCGCCAGGTCTATCTCGCGGCGGCCAAATCCGGCAAATGAGACGGCTTGCGGGATTGATTGTCAATTAAACCAGAATCAGCGGAGAAAATATGTCAGACAGTCCTCTGACTTTGATCATGAATCATTCCCGGGCGGGCGCTGCCGCGCGTGAACTTTTTTTTGAACGCAATGCCCAAAAAGTGCTCGACGCGGCGGTGATGATGTCCGTCTGCCTGGCCCGGCAAGGCAAGCTCCTGCTCTGCGGCAACGGTGGCAGCGCCGCCGATGCCCAGCACGTTGCCGGCGAGTTTGTCAACCGCTTCCTGCTGGAGCGCCCGCCCCTGGCGGCCATCGCCCTGTCCACCGATACCTCCATCCTGACCGCCGTCGGCAACGATTACAGCTTCGACCAGGTGTTTTCCAAACAGGTTCTGGCCTTGGGCCGGCCCGGCGACATGCTCCTGGCCATTTCAACCTCGGGCAACAGTTCCAACGTGCTGCGGGCAATAAAGGCGGCCCGCCAACGGGACATGCCGGTTGTCGGCCTGACCGGCAAGGACGGCGGGGCCATGCGCGAGCAATGCGACATTCTGCTCAATGTCGAGCACGATTCCACGCCGCTCGTCCAGGAAGTGCTCCTGGCCGTCGAGCATCTGCTCTGCCGCCTTTGCGACTATTATCTGTTCGAGAAGGTCAGGGAGCTTCAGCCCTACCTCGACGCGGCCGGCAAATAGGCCGGCACCGGAGGATTATCATGCCCATATTTGAATATTGTTGCGACAAGTGCGGCGCGGCCTTTGAAGAGCTGGTCTTCGGCAAAAACCAGGCCGCGCCCCCTTGCCCGAAGTGCGGCAGCAAAGAGACCGGCAAGCTGGTTTCCCGCCCGGCCCGGCATTGCGCGGCTGACGGAGGCTTTGGCGAAAACTCAGGCGGCGGTGGCGGCTGTTCCGGCTGTGCCGGCGGCCATTGCGCCTCCTGCGGGCATTAGCAAACCGCATGCAAAAACTGACCATAGCCACCCGCGGCAGCCGGCTGGCCCTCTGGCAGGCCCAGTGGGTCAGGGAGCGCCTTCTGGCCGCGCACCCCGCCTTGGAAGCCGAGCTATTGATCCTCAAGACCCGCGGCGACATCATCCAAGACGTACCGCTGGCCAAGATTGGCGGCAAGGGGCTTTTCGTCAGGGAAATCGAAAAAGCTCTTCTCGACGGCCAGGCGGACCTGGCCGTCCACTCCATGAAGGACCTGCCCATGCAACTGCCGGAAGGGCTGGTGCTTGGGGTGATAACCGAGCGCGCCGCCACTGCGGATCTGCTGCTTTCGGAGCGTTACCGCTCGCTTGCCGAATTGCCCGTGGGGGCTCGCGTCGGCACCAGCAGCCTGCGCCGCCAGGCCCAACTTCTGGCCTTACGCCCGGACTTGAAGATCCTAAGCCTGCGCGGCAATGTGGATACGCGCCTGGGCAAGCTCCGGGACGGGCATTTTGAAGCCATCGTTATGGCCGAGGCCGGCCTGGAGCGCCTTGGCCTTGGCGCTCCCTGTCAGCTCAGGCTGGGGCCGGACGATTTTCTGCCCGCGGCCGGCCAGGGAGCCTTGGGGGTTGAATTTGCCGCGGCCAACCGGGATTTGGCCGCCCTGCTTTCCCCGCTGGAACACGCGCCCAGTCGGGCCTGCGTGACCGCCGAACGCTCTTTTCTGGCCGCTCTGGACGGCGGCTGTCAAACTCCCATAGCCGTCCTGGCCAGGGTAATGGACCAGGCCGGCCGCGAGCTGACCCTGGAAGGCCTGGTAGCCGACGTGCGCGGCCGGCGCCTGGTGCGGGGGAAACTTGCCGGATCTTTTGACAATCCGCTTGAACTTGGGCAAAGATTGGCCGATCAATTACTGCGCGCCGGAGCAAGGGAAATTCTGGAAGAAATATACGCTTCCCTTGCCGCTGACGAAAGCGCCGACCACAACCGCTACCGGCCGCGCTGATATTTCATTAACTTCAAGACACGCGAGCAGATCATGGAAAAATATTTCCCGCAAAACTATTTTAAAGGCCGCCATGTACACCTTGGCGTAACCGGTTCCATTGCAGCCTACAAGGCCCTGGAACTCTTGCGCGGCTTCTACAAGGCGGGCTTGCGCGTCACCGTGGCCCTGACCGAAGCGGCCTCCCGTTTTGTGACTCCGCTGAGCTTCAAGGCTCTGGGTGCGGAAATCGTCTATACCAACATGTTTCCGCGCGGCGTTGCCGACGAGTTCGACCTGGGCTGCGACGTTCTCGGCCACCTCACCCCGGGCGCCCAGGCTGATGCAATGGTTATCCTGCCGGCCAGCGCCACCACCATTGCCCGCATTGCCACCGGCCTGGCCGATGAAATCCTGGCCGGGCAGGCCCTGGCCTTCCCCAAACCCATAGTCCTGGCTCCGGCCATGAACCCGCGCATGTGGGCCAACCCGGCCACCCGGGAAAATATCGCCACCCTGCGCCGGCGCGGGCACATTATCGTGGACCCGGACGACGGCCTGGTGGCCTGCAACGAAACCGGCACCGGCAAACTTTCAGACCTGCGCCTCGCTTACCTGGCCACCCTGGCCAGCCTGAGCCCGCAGGATTTCAAGGGCAAAAAGCTGGCCCTGACCATGGGACCCACCCGCGAAGCCTGGGACCCGGTACGCTTTTGGAGCAACCATTCCACCGGCCTGATGGGCGCCTGCATCGCCGTGGCCGCACACCTGCGCGGGGCCGAGGTACATGCCGTGTGCGGCCCCGGCTGCCCTTGGCTGCCCTATGGGATCAAACGTTACGACGTCAAAGCCGCCAGGGAAATGAACGAAGCCATGCAGCGCCTCTGGCCCGATATGGATTACGGTGTTTTCAGCGCCGCGGTGGCCGACTTTTACCCCCTGCCCTTTGGCGACGAGAAATTCAAGAAAGGCAACGCCGGCGACGAAATTTCCGTCCGCTTCGGCACCAACCCGGACATTCTGGCCGGCCTTGGCAAGCAAAAGAAAGACGGGCAGAAAATAGTCGGCTTTGCGGCCGAAAGCTCCAACTTGGAAGAAAACGTCCGCAAGAAACTGAAGAGCAAGAGCGCCGACCTCCTGGTCGGCAACCTGATCAACCGCACGGCCTCGGGGTTCGCCAGCCCGCTGAACGAAGTGTTCGTACATGACAAATCCGGCAACGAAGAACACTGGGAAACCCAGCCCAAGGCCGAGGTGGCCTGGAGGATTTTGGATTGGCTCACGCGCCTTTAAACCTGACGCCGGAATGGCAAGCCTGGCGCTTGGCCGGGCTTGCCTGCCTGTTCCTGGACGAGGCGGCGGCCGACGTTAGCACGCCGCCCGCCGCCGGGCGGGCAGAACCAGCCATAGAACAGGCAGCGGAACGGGCGGTTGAACGGTCCCGACCGGTCAGACTGGCCAGACTGGATAGACCGGACGCTCCCGCAACCGGCGAAAACAGACCACCGGCTGGCATCAGACCGGCAGCCGAACCAATAGCTCAAGCCGCCGACCCGGCCATCGACCCGGCTGATGGTCCGGCTGACGACTCGGCCGCCTGGCCTGACCTCTGGAGCGGCCTGCTAAACAGGATGCAACCGGCCCCTCTGGCCTGGACGTACCCGGAGTTGGGCGAAGACTTGCTCCTTGGCGGCAGCAAAGAGCGCAGCGCGGCCTTGCGGGAAATGATCTCCCGCCTACGCCTGCCGCGCGGCAGCAGCGCCTTCTGGCCGGCCAGGCTCCCCGGCTCTTTGCTGCCTCCAGCGGCGGCCCGGCCGGCCGGGCCGCCGGCCCCCGACTATTTCCGGGCCGGACTGAAACGCCTGGGAGTACGTTTCCTGATTGTTTTCGGGCAGGGCGCCCTGGCGGGCACGGCCTACGAAGCTTTGCCGCTCAAACCCTTTTCCGAGCAGTTGAGCGACGGCAGGCTGATTCTGACCTTGCCGGATTTTTCCAGCCTGCTCGCCGTACCGGACCGGCTGGACAAGGTGGTCTTTTTCCTGAATTCCGTTCTGTCACGCTATTTACGCGGCTGAAGTCCCCTGGAGGTTCCCATGCATGTACTCGTTACCGGCGCGGCCGGCTTTATCGGCTTTCACCTTGCCTTGCGGCTGTTGAAAGAGGGTCACAGCGTGGTCGGCCTGGACAACCTGAACGACTACTACGACCCGGACCTGAAAAAAGCCCGG
The DNA here is from genome assembly GCA_031264465.1 of Deltaproteobacteria bacterium. Classification (GTDB taxonomy): domain Bacteria; phylum Desulfobacterota; class Desulfovibrionia; order Desulfovibrionales; family Desulfovibrionaceae; genus WRHT01. The sequence goes on from JAISDX010000096.1 coordinate 4,708, forward strand.
CTGAAGATCCTGCGCAAGGAGCCCGCTTTCAGGTTCCACCTGCTGGACCTGGCCCAAGCCGATGAACTGTCCGACCTCTTCCATACCGAAGGATTCAGCCACGTGGCCAATATGGCCGCCCA
>JAISDX010000116.1 GCA_031264465.1 Deltaproteobacteria bacterium
CATCTTTGTCAATATTTTTTAATTCATTATTTATTCTTGCAATATGATTATTGATCAGATCCAAATCAATTTCTATAAAATGTTGCTCAATTAATTTTGAAATAATTATTCCAAGTAAAATTAATATAATAATAGATATAACGGAAAAAAGAAAGGTAATTTTGAAAAGAATTGTTTTTGATAAATTACGCAGCATCATTCCGAATACTCCATGACATACCCTATGCCACGAATGGTTTTCAGCAATTTTGCCGCAAATTCATCGTCAATCTTGGCGCGTAAACGGCGGATGGCCACGTCTATTACATTTGTATCGCTGTCGAAATTCATGTCCCAAACCTGAGAAGCTATTTGCGCCCGCGACAAAACTTCCCCGGGATGGAGCATAAACAATTCCAGCAGGGTGAACTCCTTGCCGGTCAAGGGAATCCGCTTCCCGGCGCGGGATACCTGCCGGCGTTTCCGGTCCAGGGACAGATCGGCCATCGTCAGCAAATCCGCCTCATGGCGCTGCCCGTCGCGGCGGCGCAGCAAATTGCGGATACGCGCCAAAAGTTCCGCGAAATCGAAAGGTTTGATCAAATAGTCATCCGCGCCGAGTTCCAGGCCGCGCACCCGGTCAGCCACCTGATCCCGGGCGGAGAGAAACAGGACCAGCGTGTCTCTTTGCGCATTGCGCAACGTCCGCAAAAGATTCCAGCCGTCCAGGCCGGGGAGCATAATATCCAGAATGAGCAGATCATAGGTTTCGATCAAGGAGAGGTGAAGACCGTCGGGGCCGTTGCGCACCAGGTCGACGACAAATCCCGCTTCCGACAAGCCCTGTTTCAAATAGTCGCCCGTTTTCGGTTCATCTTCGACGATGAGCAGCTTCATGGCTTTTTCCCGCTGTTGATTGCCGGGAGACAGACGCCCATGCATACCCTTGCGCCCGCTCTGTTGGGTTTTATACAGCATTTCCTCCGCTCGCGTAACCTTGGAGGACGCCAGGCTTCCGTAACAGGGAGCGCGCGATCATCAGTTTATAGGCGGCCGGCAGAATGAACATGGAGAGCGTGGCCGCGCTGATCATGCCGCCGAACATGGGGGCGGCAATGCGGGTCATCACTTCCGATCCGGTGCCGGCCGTCCAGAAAATGGGGAGCAGCCCGGCTATCGTGGTAATGACGGTCATGGCTTTGGGCCGCACCCGCAGCACCGCCCCATGATGGATGGCCGCGTCGATGTCCCGGATGGTGGCGGTGTCCGGGGAAGCCAGCGCCGGCCTGTCCCGCACGGCGTGCTTGAGGTAGATGAACATGACAACCCCAAATTCCGCCGCCAGCCCCGCCAGGGCGATGAAACCCACCCCGGTGGCCACGGACATGGCGTAGCCTTGCAGATACATGAACCAGACCCCGCCGACCAGCGAGAACGGCAGGCAGAGCATGAGCAGCAGCGATTCGCCGACATTCCTGAACTCCAGATACAGCAGCAGGAAGATGATCAGCAGCGTCGCCGGAATCATAAGCTGGAGCCGGGCGTTGGCGCGTTCAAGCATTTCGTACTGGCCGGTGAAGGACACGCTCACGCCTGCGGACAGTTTGACCTGTTCACGGATGGCCTTGTCCAGATCGCGCACTACGGAAACCAGGTCCCGGCCGCGCGCGTCAATGTATATCCAACTGGTCAGGCGTCCTTGTTCGCTTTTCAGCATGGTGGAACCCGAGGCCACCTTGATGTCGGCCACCTCGCCCAAGGTCATCTGATGTCCGGCCGGCGTCAGTATCGGCAGGCTTTGCAAGGCGGGCACGCTGTCCCGGTACCGCTGCGGATAACGCAGGTTGATGGGATAACGCGCCACGCCGTCCACGGTATTACCGATCGTTTCCCCGCCGACGGCCTGGGAAATGAAGGCTTGCACATCCGCGATGTTCATGCCGTGGCGGGCGATCTGTTCACGGTTGATCTCCACGTCGATATAGCGCCCGCCGCTCAGATTTTCCGCCAGAGCGGAAACCACGCCCGGCACGGTTTTGGCAATGTTCTGCACCGCCACGGCGGCTTCGTCGATGCTGGCCGTGTCAGGTCCGGCAACCTTGATGCCGATGGGGCTTTTCACGCCGGTGGAGACCATGTCGATGCGGTTGCGGATGGGCGGCACCCACAGGTTGGCCATACCCGGCAAACGTACCGCCGCATCCAGTTCGTCAATAATTTTCTCAATGGTCATGCCGCTGCGCCATTGGTTTTTCGGCTTCAGGCGGATGGTGGTTTCCAGCATTTCCACCGGGGCCGGGTCCGTGGCGGTCTCGGCCCGTCCGGCCTTGCCGAAAACCGTATCCACTTCCGGCACGGTTTTAATCAATTTGTCGGTTGTCTGCAAAATACGCCCGACTTCAGCAACGGAAACGCCCGGCAAGGTCGAAGGCATATACAGGAGGTCCCCTTCGTCCATGCGCGGCAGGAACTCCCCGCCCAGACGGGACAGGGGCCAGAAGGTGGAGACCAGGATCAGCAGAGCCGCGGCCAGGGTGGTTTTTGGGTGCCGCAGCACAAGCCTGATGGCGGGGTTATACAGAAACACAAGGAAGCGGTTCAGGGGGTTGCGGCCTTCCGGCGGAAGTTTGCCGCGCACCCACAGCCCGGTGAGCACGGGAATGACCACTACGGACAAAACAGCCGCTCCGCCCATGGCGTACAGTTTGGTAAGGGCCAGGGGTCTGAACAGCCGGCCTTCCTGACCTTCCAGGGCAAACACGGGGATAAAGGACAAGGTGATGATCAGCAGGCTGGCAAACAGGGCCGGCCCCAGTTCCACCGCCGCTTCGGTAATGATTTCCCAGCGTTTGCCGTCCGTCAGCGGCAGGCCCGGCGCGTCCTTTTCCCATTGTTCCAGCTTGCGGTGCGAATTTTCCACCATGACCACGGAGGCGTCCACCATCGCGCCCACGGCGATGGCAATGCCGCCCAGGGACATGATGTTGGCGCTGATACCCTGATAGTACATGATGATAAAAGAAATAAAGAGCGCCAGAGGCAGCGTGAGGATCGCCACCATGGCCGAACGCAGATGCAGCAGGAACAGGGCGCAGACAATCGCCACCACGATGAATTCTTCCCTCAGGTTGGAAGCCAGATTGTCCACGGCCCGCTGGATGATTTGGCTGCGGTCGTAGGTGGTGACGATTTCCACGCCTGCGGGCAAGCTGGTTTGCAGGCTTGCCAATTTGTCTTTCACCGCCGCGATGACCGAACGGGCGTTGTTCCCCGAACGCATCAACACGATGCCGCCGGCCACTTCACCTTCGCCGTTCAGTTCCACCAGCCCGCGCCGCATTTCCGGGCCAAGCCGGATGGCAGCCACATTTTCCAGATAAACCGGCGTCCCGTTGCCGGCGGTTTTCAACACGATTTTTCTGAAATCCTCCAGGTTCCGGAGGTAGCCGCTGGCCCGGACCATGTATTCCGCTTCCGTCTGCTCGATGACCGAGCCGCCGGCTTCCTGGTTGGAATTGTTCACCGCCAGGCTGATGTCGGAAAGCGTGACGTGGTATTGCGCCATTTTCACCGGATCCGCCACAATCTGGTATTCTTTGACCACGCCGCCCACGGAGGCGACTTCCGCCACACCCGGGATGGAGGAAAGCTCGAACTTGAGCAGCCAGTCCTGGATGGAGCGCAGTTCGGCCAGATCGTGTTTTCCGCTCCTGTCCGTCAGCGCGTATTCAAAAATCCAGCCGATGCCGGTGGCGTCCGGCCCCAGAGCCGGCGTTACTCCGGCCGGCAGCCGGCCCTGTACCTGATTGAGGTATTCCAGAACCCGGCTTCTGGCCCAATACAGATCCGTGCCGTCCTCAAAAATGACGTACACGAAGGAGTCGCCAAAGGCGGAAAAGCCGCGCACGGTTTTCGCTCCCGGCACCGAGAGCATGGCCGTGGTCAGGGGATAGGTGATCTGGTTTTCCACCAGCCGGGGCGCTTTGCCCGGATAGGGCGTGCGGATGGTGACCTGGGTGTCGGAAAGATCCGGCAGGGCATCCACAGGTGTATTATAGATGGCCCATCTCCCCCAACCCGAGAGCAGCGCGGCGCCGAGCAGCACAAAAAAACGGTTGGCGATGCAGGCGCGGATCAGAGAGCTTACCATGTTCCAACTCCATCTCCATCTCCGCCTTTGCGCATTCTGGCCAGAGCGCCGCGCAGGTTGGCTTCGGAATCAATGAGAAACAGACCGGAGACCACTACTTCTTCGCCTTCTTCAAGGCCGGCGGCGATGCCGGTCTGTTCTCCGGCGGAGCGCAGCACCTGGACCGGCTTGGGCACAAAGGAGCCGTCAGCCGCCCGGATGATCACGCGCTGCTCGTCGCCCAGGTCGATCAGGCTCTGGGTAGGAATGAGCAGGGCTTCTTCGCTCCGGCCGCGCACACGTATGTTGGCGGTCATGCCGGGCTTGAGCAGGCCGTCCGGGTTGCTGACGCTGAGGCGCAGGGGCACGGTGCGCGTCTCCTGGTCCGCCCCGGGCAGCAAGGTGAAGGAATCAATGGGGAAGACCCGATCCGGGTAAGCCGAAACCGTAAGCCGCAGCCGGTTTTCGGCCTCCAGCAGATGCAGGTCGCGCTCCGGCACATTGGCCGTCACCCAAACCGGATTTGTGCCCTGAATGGTGGCGATGATCAGCTCCTTGGTCACATTCATGCCGGGATGCACGTCCAGGCTGGTGATGACTCCGGCCACGGTCGCTTTCAAGGTCATGCGCGTTTGCACGCGGCCGGTTTTGTCCACCGCCGCGAGCATCTCTTCCGGCATACCCGTCAGCAGCATTTTTTCACGGATGCCGTTGAGGATCTTCGCGTCGGCTTTCTGGTTTTTGAGCAGCAGATATTCGCTCTGGTCCGAAGCCCAGGCCGGCACGATGATGTCCGCCAAAGGCGTGCCCCGCGCAACGGCGTCTCCCACGACAACGGCCTGGACCTTTTCCACAAATCCTTCGGCGCGGGGCTGCACCATGCCCAGTTGGTAATTGTTGTACTCCACATTGGCGGGAATATCCCGCGTGAAGGAAAGGCTGCCGCGCCGCACCGGCTCGGTGCGGACCGCCAGATTCTGCACCTGGGCCGGATCGATGCGGATGCCCGTGCCGGCGGCGTCATCGGCGTAACGCGGCACCAAGTCCATATCCATGAACGGGGATTTGCCCGGCTTGTCAAAATGCGTTCCGGGAGACATCGGATCGTACCAATAAAGAATTTCGCCTTCAGGCGCCGCCGCTGTTTCTTCCGCCGCGCTCCGGCCGTGTTCCGCCGGCTTGACCAGAGCGGACAGCGTGTAGCCCAGAGCTGTTCCGCCGGCGAGCAATACCAGCGCCAGGAGTATCGTTTTCGCTGACATGGCTGTGTTCCTTGTATCTGTTCCCTCCCGCTTTATGAGCGGGCCTCGATATCCACGATGATGAAAACATTCCCCGGTTCGGGGCGGAAGTCGAAACGCACCTGGTCCCCGGTTTGCAGGCCGTCAAGCAGGGAGGCGTCCTCAAAGACAAAGCCCATGGTCATGCCCGGCCAGCCGATAGCGGGAACCGGCCCGTGCGCGATCACGACTTTGTTCGCCGCCTGGTCGATGCTCTTGATAATGCCGGTGGCGGTATAGATCTGGAGCGCCTCCGCGCTGGCCGTTGTTTGCGTATGGCCGTGGCCGTGCGCGCCGTGATCCGCCGCGCGAACGACGCCGGGAAGAACGGCAATCGCAAAAGTCAGGGCCAGAGTCAGGGCCAGAGACGGAATGGTGTTCTTGAAATGTGCTTTCATGGTGTTCCTCATGGGAAAAGTTAATGGTGCGTCAGGCCTGTGAAGCTATTCCGAAAGCCCGCCGGGGAGACTGGCGGAGGTTTCGGCAAGTCCGCCGCCCAGAGCGCTGTACAAATTGATTTCATTGACCAACTGCTCCCGCCGGATATCCAGCAGATCCTGTTCGGCCTGGAAGACATTGCGCTGCGCATCCAGCACGTCCAGGTAGCTGGTAACGCCGTTGACATAGCGTTGCGTCGCCAGCGCCAGCACCAGACGCTGCGCGGCCAGATACTTTTTCTGCGCCGCAAGCTGATCGTTGAAGGAAGCTCTGGTCATGAGCGCGTCCGCGACTTCGCGGAAGGCGGTCTGGATAGTCTTTTCGTATTGCAGGACGGAACTTTCCTTCCGGATTTCGGCCAGCTCCAGGTTGGCCTTGTTGCGCCCCGCCGCAAAAATGGGCAAGCTCAGACTGGGCAAAAAGGACCAGACGGAAGTCGTCCCGCTAAAAAGCGTTGTCACATCATCACTCATGTAGCCCAGATTGCCGGTGAGAGAGATGGACGGGAAAAAAGCCGCCCTGGCCGCGCCGATATCCGCATTGGCGGCCAGCAGCATATGCTCGGCCTCCATCACGTCCGGACGGCTCAACAGGACGGTGGAAGACAGGTTGTCCGGCAACTCGGCGAAATTTTGCTCCGCGAGAGAAGCCGCTGTGGGGAGTTCCCGCTTTTCAAAGCTCCCCAGCAGCAAATACAGGGCGTTTGCGGCCCGGGTTACCTCCCGCTGACGTTGCGCCACGGCGGCCGAAGCGAATTCGACCATGCCGCGGGCTTGTTCCAGGTCCAGCGGAGAGGACTGGCCGGAGCTGGCCCGCCCTTCAATGAAGGCATAAGATGTTTGCCAGCTTTCCAGGCTCTGCCGCGCCAACTGGAGTTGTTCGCGGGCCAGGCGTTCCTCCAGCCAGCCCTGCGCCACTTGCGATACGAGCGTCAGCCTGACGGTTTTTTCCGCCTCCCGGCTGGCCAGGTATTGCTCCAGGGCTGATTCGCTCATATTTTTCAGACGCCCGAAAAAATCCAATTCAAAGGCCGGCATCGCCACGGCAAAGTCATAACTTTTTTCAGTGCTCCTGCGAAACCCGCCGGACATATCAGCGCCGCCTTCGGCAGTCAGTTGCGGCAAACGTTCGGCGCTCTGCACGCCGTACCGCGCCTGGGCCTCGGCCACGGACAAGGCGGCCAATTTCACGTCCCGGTTGTTTTCCAAGCTGAGGGCGATCAGCTCTTTTAATTGCTCATCCTTGAAGAACTCACGCCAGCCGAGGCCTTGCGCGTCAAAAGCTTCACCGGCTGGCGCCTGAAGTTCTGTTTCCGTCAGGGCGGCCGGTACCGGCGCTTCGGGCCTGTCATATTGCGGCGCCAGGGAACAAGACGCGAGCGGCAGCAGAAGCAGAGCCAGGCCGACTATTTTGCGGGGGGTGCGCGTTTGCATGGGAAAACCGCCTATGATCAAAGGACGCTGTTCAGGCAACGCTCCTGTTTTAAAAGGCCGCAACCCGAAGCTGATGAAAGCACCCTACGCTTCCGTTCCTTGCCGGCCCATGACCGGAGCATTACAGAATTGTCATCCGCGGCTTATAGAAGAGATATGTTAAGGAAACGGAAAGATTGTTGCGCACTAACAAAGGCCGGAACGCCGCAACGTTCCGGCCTTGGGCGCGGGCGGCCCGGTTTATTTCATCTTTTTGGCGTCTTCCATGGCTTTCTTGAAGCCGGGGGCGGAGCGCTTGATCACCTCTTCACTCACGCAGAAGCTCAGGCGGAAGTAGCCGGGCATGCCGAAGGCGGTGCCGGCCACGCCGAGCACGCCGTACTTGGCCAGCACTTCTTCCACGAACTTGATGTCGTCGGCAATGGGGGCTTTGGGGAAGAAGTAGAATGCCCCGCCCGGCATGACGAATTCGTAGCCGGCGTCTTTGAGCGCCTTGGCCATGGCCTCGCGGCGGCGGGCGTAAATGTTCAGGTCCACTTTCTTGTCCAGTAGGGTCTTGAGGAGTTGCTGGCCCACGGCCGGGGCGTTCACGTAGCCCATAATGCGGGTGGCCTGGGCGATGCCCTGCATGAAACCGGCTTTATCTGGCATGTTCGGGCAGCAAATCACGTAGCCCACGCGTTCGCCGGGCAGGGAGATGTTTTTGGCAAAAGAGCCGACCACCACCGACCATTCGTACATGGGCAGCACGGAGGGCACTTCCTCGTCGCCGTAAACCAGGGCGCGGTAAGGTTCGTCAGCCAGGAGCAGAATCGGGCGGCCGAACTCGTCGCTCTTTTTGCGCAGCACTTTCACCAGTTCTTCCAGTTCGCCGCGGTTGAAGATTTTGCCGGTGGGGTTATGCGGCGAGTTGATCAAAAAAATGCGGGTTTTCTTGTTGATGGCCTTTTCAATGGCCGGCATGTCCAGGGTGAAGTCGGCCTTCAGCGGAATGCCCACGTAGGCGGTTTCGGTGTTGCGCATGAAGGCGTCGTACTCGCCGAAGTAGGGCTTCAGGCCCAGCACTTCGTCGCCCGGGTTCAGAGTGGCGCGAAACACGCTGCTCAGGGAGCCGGCCGCGCCGGTGGCGATGAAAATTTCGCCGGGTTCCACTTTGATGCCCTGTTCCTTGCTGTAGAATTCGGCCATCTGCTTGAGCAGCCAGGGGTAGCCGGCGGCGGCCATGTAGCCGAAGGCGAAGGGCTGGTCGGCTTTGTCGGCCAGATCGTGCATGGCTTTTTTCACTTCGGCCGGCGGCGGCACGTCGGGGTTGCCGATGCTGAAGTCGCAGACCGAATCCTCGCCGTTCTTTTCCTTGAGGGCCAGGCCGATTTCGAACATTTTGCGAATCATGGAGCCTTTGCCCAACTGACCTTCAAAGCGGTCGGCCAATAACTTGTTCATAGCTGTAACTCCCAAATTTTCTGGTTAAGCTGCCTTGGCCGCCGGCAGCCGTCGGCGCCGGCCTCGCTCTGGCGTATAACCCCGCCAGGGCCGGAAAGCGGCGTTTGAAGCCGGAACGAATATATATTTTTTTGCCGGTTTCGAGCAAGGAAAATATTGTTTCAGGCGTGAAGTCACGGGCCGGGGGCCGGGCCGGCAAAAACCGGGCCGGGGAAAAATCCCGGCCCGGCCCGCAACCGGCTGCGGCCGGTTTTAATTAGGGAAACGCTGCTTAATGAGGATTTTTGTTTCCTGGCAAGCCCTGCTCAGGCAACCGAGTTCCGGGCGGAGCGAATTGTATCAAGACATACATGAGCTTCGCACGGGAGGAGCCTGACGCGGCCAGGAAGCAAAAAGACCATTAAGCTGCGTTTCCCTAGCCGCGCTTCCTGCCCGGCGCGTAGTAGAAGTAGTTGACGAGCATGAAGGCCACCACGGCCAGGGAAAGGTAGCCGAAGAAGGGGTACACCGTGCCCACCAGGGTGATGAAGCCGACCTTGCTCATGACCAGGGTGGCGAGCAGCAGCACGATGGTCACCGGGCGGTCGTAACGGGGTTTGTAGAAGCTGACGTTCTTGAAGCGCTCCAAAAGGCCCAGCAGCACGCCGATGGCCGTGGAAAAGATGGCCGCGAACATGAAGACGGCGTACAGGTAGCCCACCATCGGAGAAATGCCCTTGGCCAGAGCCAACATGGGCAGGGCTTCGTGCTGCACGATGACGTAGTTGGCCACGATGCCCATGACCAGCAGGCCGGCCAGGATCACCAGAACAAGGGCGGCGAAGCCGGCGCCGAGGTGGACTTTGCTGTTGCTGCGGAAGGTGACGGCCAGCGGGATGATGGCGCAGACCGCGGCCAGCATGTTGAAAGTCACGTAGTTGACGCCGGCCACGAACCAGTTGCCCAGCATCGGGTTGGGGGTGCGGGGAATGGCCTTGGAAACTTCAGGGTCGGCCTGCGGGTTGATCAGCACCATGATGGCCACGATGACGGCGCCGACAATCAGAATGGGCACCGCGATGTTCATGCCGGTCAGGATGCTCTTGGTGCCCCACCAGGCGGAAAGAATGGTGACGGCGATGAGCACGCCGGCGCCGACATAGGCGGAAACGCCGAACTGGGCTTCAAACAGGGCGCCGGAACCGGCCACCATGACCACCAGGACGCCGTAAAGGACCAGCACCATGGCCACGTCAATGCCGATGCTGACGTATTTGTTCTTGAGCGGGGACATGACTTCGGCATAGTTGCCGTTGTTCATGCGGCGGGCGGCCGCCATGCCGAGCACGCCGTAAAGATAAAAGCCGACGCAGGCGACCAGCAGGCCGGGTATGGCCATGTCGCCGAAGTCGCCGAAGTACTGCATCAGCTCCTGGCCGGAGGCGTAACCGGCCCCGATGACGGTGCCGATAATGGCCATGGCCACGGAAAATACGCTGACGGGCTTGCTTGCCTGGGACATAAAACACCTCGGTTGCGGAAAGAGGTTGATAAGTATTCCCGGCCGGCGGACCGGCCGGAGCGGCCTTTATTTTCTCACGAAGGCGGGTGGATTCCTCAGAGGGCGGCAGGTAAAAACGCCGCTGATTAACGACCAAAAGCGGACAGGGCGGCGGGCTGCCAAGGCTGTCTGCGCAGCAGCAAATATACAGAGTTTAAAAGCGTATACAGAGTTTAAGAGAGAGAGCAAGGAACGTACCAAAATCCGAAATCACGCTCCGGCCCGGACCGCGCGGTTTTTGGCGGAAGCCGGCTCGTTTGCTGGGAGGTTGCGCCACAGCCATGCCCTCATCTCGGTTCTTAAGTTGAAGCGCCGGAGCGCCCGGGCCGCAGCCCGCCGGGGCGGGACGACCCAAAGCGGGGGCCGGGGGTGGCCCGGCCCGCCGCTGGTTCGGTTGCGTTACGTTTTATCTAGCCGCGGTTTTTACCCGGGGCATAGTAGAAGTAGTTGAAAATCATGAAGGCGACGATGCCGATGGAGATCCAGCCGTAGAACGGATAGATCGTGCCCACCAGGGTGATGAAGCCGACCTTGCTCATGGGCAGGGTGGCCAGCGCCATTACGACGCTGAACGGACGGGCGTAGCTGGGCTTGTAGAAAGGCAGCAGCTTGATGCGTTCGGTCAGGGCCAGCATCAGGCCGATGGCCGTGGAGAAGATGGCCGCGAACATGAAGATGGCGTACAGGTAGCCGACCACCGGAGAAATGCCCTTGGCCAGCACCAGCATGGGCAGGGCCTGACCCTGCACCACGGCGTAGTTGGTCACGATGCAGAACACCAGCACGCCGGCCAGGCCCACCAGGACGGCGGCGCCCACGGCGGAGCTGAGGTATACCTTCATGTTGCTTTTGAAGGTGATGGCCAGCGGGATGATGGCGCAGGTGGCGGCCAGCATGTTGAAGGTCACGTAGTTGACGCCGGCGGTGAACCAGTTGCCGAGCAGCGGGTTGGGGACGCGGGGAATGGCCCTGGAAATTTCGGGGTCGGCCTGGGGGTTGATCAGCACCATGGCGCCGACGATGACGGCGCCGACGATCAGGATGGGCACGGCGATGTTCATGCCGGCCACGATGCTCTTGGTGCCCCACCAGCAGGAAACGATGGTGGCGACGATGCACACGCCGGCGCCGAAGTAGGGCGAGGTGCCGAACTGGGCTTCAAACAGGGCGCCGGAACCGGCCACCATGATCACCAGGATGCCGTACAGGAACAGCACCAGGGCCACGTCCAGAACGATGCCGATGTATTTGTTCTTCATGGGGGACATGACTTCGGCGTAGTTGCCGTTGTTCATGCGGCGGGCGGTCGCCATGCCGATCACCCCGTATATGAAGAAACAGATGCCGGTGACGGTCAGGCCGGACGCGGCCATGTCGCCGAAGTCGCCGAAGTACTGCATCAGCTCCTGGCCGGAAGCGTAGCCGGCGCCGATGACTGTGCCGATGATGGCCATAGCCACCGAAAATACGCTGACTGCCTTGATCTCTTGTGACATAAACATACCTCACTGTTGGAAAGGGTTGATATCGGGCCGAGCCGAAAGCGCCCGGCGTGGTCCAGCTTCAAAACTTTTCGGTGAAGGCGGGTTAGCGTCCTGACGCGCCAAGTCAGACCCGGCGACATCATACAAGCCATCAGCGCGGCGATTCCTTCCTCTGACCGCCGCATCGGCGCGTTCCGCAAAGGGAACGACGAACAGCTCGTTTGCCCAAACTCAAGTAGACTGGTCGGGTTCAAAATTCCATACAATGTGGCGAATGTCAACGGATTATTGGGGCAAAAGCTTGCGGATCTGTTGCAGGGGGGCGTTATTTCTGTTATATTGCTTTAAATTTGACGGACCCTCCTTGGACTATAACCTGGAAATAACCATGACAAAGAACATCCACGGCGAACAACCGCCGGAATCCGGAACCATGCAGCAGGTGCGCGAGTTGTTGTTCGGCGCTCAAATCAAGGAAATGGAAGGGCACCTCGAACGCCAGGAAGAGCGCTTCACGCGCGAATTGGACGACCTGCGCGCCGCCCTCAAAACCCGCTTGGATTCTTTTGAAAACTTCAGCCGAAGCGAGTCGGAATCTATCCTCCAGCGCTTGCAGCGCGAGCAGGAAGAGCGGGACAGCGCGCTCAAGACCGAACAGCGCGAACGGGTTGAAGCCTTTAAAGCCGAGTACGAGCGCCTTGAGGCCATGCAAAACGAGCAGCGCGCCCAGGCCGACGCCCTGGAGCGGCTCGGGCGGGAGCTGGCCGCCGCCCAGGAAGGCCTGGAGCGGAAAATCGCCCGGCTTTCCGCCGTGCTGGATTCCACCGAGCAGGCCCTGCGGCAGCTCCAGCTTGCGGAGAGCGGCTCCCTGGCCGAAAAAATCGAGGCAAAATACCAGGAATCTTTGCGGGTATTGGCGGACACCGCGCTGCAAATCCGCGAATCCACGGTGCCGCGTTCGGCCCTGGCCATGTTCTTTAACGACATGGCCTTCAAAGTGAGCGGCCAGACGGACGCCCTGGCCGAACTGCCGGCAAGCGGTCCGGCCGGAGATAGCCCGAATGGATGACCGCCGGGAGCTGGAGCGGCTGCGCGCGCTGCTTTTCGAGCGCGAACTGCGGACGCTGGACCGTCTGCGGGACCAGCTCGACGCTCTGGATTCTTTCAGCGACAGGCAGCGCCGGGCTGAATGCGTCAGCGATATCATTGCCGAAGCCCTGGCCATTCGCGGGCGCCGCGACGAAAAGCTGAACTCCGCCCTGGAGCCGGTGGTGGACGATATTGTCAAAAATGCGCTGCGCACCAAGCTCCCCGAATTCACCGAGGCCCTGTTCCCCTTGATGGGCCCGTCCATCCGCAAATCCATTGCCGAAGCTTTTCGCGGCATGCTGCAAAGCTTCAGCAAAAGCATGGAAATTGCCTTTTCGCTGCGCGGGCTGCGCTGGCGGCTGGAGGCGCTGCGCACCGGCAAGCCGTTCAGCGAGGTGGTGCTGCTGCACACACTGGTTTACCGGGTGGAGCAGGTATTTTTCATCCACAGCGCCACCGGCATCAGCCTGGCCCATGTTACCGGCGAGGGCGTCGCCTCCCAGGACGCCGACATGGTTTCGGCCATGCTCACGGCCATTCAGGATTTCGTGCAGGACTGCCTGGCCAGCGGCAAGGAAGGCGAACTGGAAAGCCTGCAACACGGCGACCATACCATCATGGTGGAAAAGCAGGCCTCGGCCTATCTCGCCTGCATTGTGCGCGGCACCCCGCCGACGCGATTTCGCGAGCAGCTCCGCGCCTGCCTGGAAGATTTGTCGGTAATCTACTTTTCCGAACTGGCGGCCTTCAAAGGCGACATCGCGCCGTTCGAGGCGAGCCGCCCCTATCTGGAAGCGCTGCTGGAAGCCCGCTATCAGGACGACAAGGCCATATCGCCCAGGGGGAAAATCATCCTTGGCCTGCTGGGGGCCTTGTTGCTCTGCCTGCTGGGTTATTACGGAGCCGGCGCCTACAAATATCACGTGCTCAAACGCGAGGCCAGGGAGGCCCTGGCCCTGCTCAGCCGCGAACCGGGCCTTTTGATCAGTTACAACGCGCCCACGGGCAACGGCACCTGGGAGGTGCTCATTTTCCGCGACCAGTTCGCGGCGGCGCCGGAAGACGTTCTCAAGGACAACGGCCTGGACCCCGCTTCTTTCGAGTTCGAAGCGGTGCCCTATGTTTCCTATCAGCCGGAAATGGTGAGCCGGCGACTCAAGGCGGATCTCAAACCGCCAAGCACGGTCGAGCTGACTCTCGGCGCCGACGGCATACTGGTGCTATCCGGTACGGCCCCGGTGAACTGGATTTTGGAAGCGCGCCGCCGGGCCGACCTGATGCCCGGCATCCTGGGCGTCGACGCCACGGGGATTTACGACCCGCGCATGCGGGAGCTCGCGGAAATGGCCCGCGAAGTGGAAAGCACGGTGGTGGAATTTCCCAGCGGCCAGGATGTGCCCGCCCAGCAGTACCAGGCCAGCCTGAACCAGGCCGTAAACAAGCTGGTGGAAATGGAACAGTTGGCCGCCGGCATGGATTTGTCCGTCACCCTGACCATTTACGGACATGCGGACGCCACCGGCACGGAAAAGCGCAATTACGAAGTAAGCCAGGCCCGGGCCAAGACCATCGCCGCCATGTTGTACGCCAAGGGTTCCAGCTTGCCGGTGCTTACCTACGGCCTGGGCTCGGGATACGCCGGCAAGACCAGCGGGGCGGACCAGGCCAGCCGGCGCATCGAGATGCGCGTGCAGGTGTTCCGCAACGGCGAAATGCTGCGGGAATAGCTTGGGCCAGAGCGGCTTGCCCGGGCGGAAACCGCGCCCGCGATTTCAAAGAAAGCTTGTCTTGTGCGCGGCAATGGTATATAAAATGAGATTAAGAATCGTTGCAACCTTAATCCCTAGTCTTTGACAAGCTGTTATGATCAGTAAAAAAATATGCATGTTGGGTTCGTTTGCCGTGGGGAAAACCTCCCTGGTGCAGCGCTTTGTGCATTCCATATTTTCCGACCGCTATCTTTCCACCCTGGGGGTGAAAATAAGCAAGAAGGAGCTTGACCTGGACGGTACGGCCATGACCATGGTGCTCTGGGATCTGGAGGGCAAAGACCGCTACACGGAAGTAAACGTTTCTTACCTTAACGGCGCCATGGGCTTTTTCGTGGTGGCCGACGGCACCAGGCGCGAAACCCTGGATATAGCCATGGAACTGCGCGACAAGGCCCTGACGCTGGTACCCGGCCAGGTGCCGCACATGCTTTTGATCAACAAGGCCGACCGGCGGGCGGCCTGGGAAATCAGCCAGGACGATATCCGCGATATTGTCGCCATGGGCTTGCCGGTCATCGAAACCAGCGCCATGACCGGGAATGGGGTGGAATACGCCTTCACGGAGCTGGGCAAGGCCATGCTGGGGCAATAGAACATTTTGTGACGGGGGGAGGTTTTTGATGGAAGACGGCAAGCTTGCGGAAAATATTCTGCACGCTCTGGATATTGCGGTATTAAAGCGCCTTGGCCCGGGGGAATACGAAGTAATCGGCGAAGCTCCGGCTTTTTATAATAAAATTTTTCCTCCCACGCCCGCCGGGCCCTGCCGCGCCCCCTGGCGGCAGTCTTATATGTTGGAATTTTTTTACGACTCCGTGGAAAAATTTTTTGAAACCGGGCAGGCCGGCTGCTTTTCTTCCGGCACCTGGCAGGAAGAAGGGGTGTGCGACCAGGAGCAGGCCCTGATTGCCGAAGCCATGGCTTTCGGCGATTCGCGGGTCATTACCATCCGGCTGCTCAAAGAGGCTTACGCCGAGCAGGTTTCCATCCTGCGCAAGGCGCGCGAGCAGTTGCTGGAGCGCCGGCTGCTCAAGAACGACCTGGAAGTGTACAAACGCCGTTCCCGCATTGACGGCCTCACCAAAGTACTGAACAAGACGACCTTCATGGAGCTTCTGGTCACGCACATCAACTACGCGCGCGAGCAGCGGCAGCCGCTTTCGCTGATCATGATGGATATTGACGGGTTCAAGGATATCAACGACATTTACGGGCATCAGGCCGGTGACGAGGCGCTCTCCGCGCTGGGGCAAATCCTGCTCGGCAACCTGCGCCACAACGACCTGGTGGGCCGCTACGGCGGTGACGAGTTCATGGTGATCATTCCGGGCACCGGCCTGGATCAGGCGCGGCGCATTGCCGAAAAATTGCGCCGGAGCGTCGAGAATCACAAATTCGCCAACCTGCCGCTCATCAGTATCAGCCTGGGCTGCTGCGTCTACCAGACGGGAGAAGACCTGAGCGAGTTCATCCAGCGGGCGGATTTTGCCCTTTACGACGCCAAGCGGGCCGGTAAAAATACGGTTTGCACCCGCTAAAAATTCCATGCCTCTAAAATTACTGAAAAAGGCTCTCGCCGGCGGCGAGAGCTTTTTTTACGGCGGATTCCCTTTTTTTTTCCGCCAACCTTGATTATACTGATTGAATTAGCCCGCAGTACAACCTCAAGGAGGTGCCATTGGGATCACATGTTGCTGAAAAAATAAAAGAATCCGCCATATCGGTCGTGCCGGTCATGTTGATTGTGGTGCTGCTCAATTTCGCGCTATCCTTATACCAGGGCGGACCGGCCGCCATGCTCGCGCTGAGCGGCGCGCCGCTCAGCTACAGTTTGCTGACGCAATTCATCATCGGCGGCGCGCTTTTGATCCTGGGGCTGGGCATATTCCTGATCGGCGCGGATCTCGGCATGGTGCCTTTCGGGCATATGGTCGGCTCGGCCCTGACCAAAAAAATCAACCTGCCCCTGATTCTCGGGGCCTCTTTCGCCATCGGCTTCGCCATCACCATCGCCGAGCCGGACGTTCAGGTTCTGGCCAACCAGGTGGTCGGGGCGGCGCCCTCCATCAACCGGGGCATGCTGCTCTTCATGATTGCGGCCGGCGTGGGGTTTTTCCTGATCGTGGCCATGCTGCGGGTGGTGATGCGCCTGCCGCTCAAATGGCTGCTGATCGGCTTTTATCTGTTGGTGTTCATCGTCTGTTCCCACATCGACCCGGCTTTTGTGGGCATCGCCTTCGACTCCGGCGGCGCCACCACCGGCCCGGTTACCGTGCCCTTCATCATGGCCATGGGCATCGGCGTGGCCTCCGCCGTGAAAACCAGGGAAGGCGACGACAACAACTTCGGCTTTGTCGGCCTGGCCTCCATCGGGCCCATTGCGGCCGTGGCCCTGATGGGGCTCCTCTTTTCCGCCCGGGTGGGCGGCGAAATGGCCGACAGCGCGGCGGGGGAAGGCCTTTCCGTACTCGGCGTGTTTATTAACACCGTGCCGCATGTGGTAGTGGAAATATTTCTGGCCCTGGCGCCCTTGCTGGTGATTTTTTTCATCTTCAACTTTTTTCTGCTGCACCTGCCCAAAGAACAGATGCGCAGGATGATGTTCGGTATGGCCTATGCCTTTATCGGCCTGGTAATGTTCATGACCGGGGTGAGCGGCGGTTTTATTCCGGCCGGACAGGCCTTGGGCATGGCGCTGGGCGGCATGGGCCAAGGCTGGATTCTGCTGCCGGTGGGGCTGTTGCTCGGCGCGGTGGTGGTCTGCGCCGAGCCGGCGGTCTGGGTGCTTACCGACCAGGTGGAGGAAGTTTCCGGCGGTTCCATCCGGCGTTCCATCATGTTGGCCGCCTTGTCCATCAGCATAGCCCTGGCCGTGGGCCTGGGCATGTTCCGGGTAATTACCGGGCTGAGCATCTGGTACGCGCTCATTCCCGGCTACGCCCTGGCCCTGGGCCTGACGTTTTTCACGCCGCCCCTGTTCACGGCCATCGCCTTTGACTCCGGCGGGGTGGCTTCCGGCCCCATGTCCACAACCTTCGTGCTCTCGCTCACCCTGGGGGCGTCCATGGCCACGGGCGGCAACCCGGCCACCGACGCCTTCGGCATCGTGGCCATGATTGCCATGGCTCCGCTCATCACCATCCAGGTTTTGGGCCTGATTTACAAATATCTTGAAAACAAAGCTTTACGCGCCGAACAATCGCGAGGGAGGCAGTGTGGCTGAACACATCGTTAAACCCGCCAAATTGCTTATTTGCCTGGTGGGTCGGGGTAAGGGAGAAGAACTGGTCGAAGTGGCCAAAAAAGCCGGGGCCAGGGGGGGGACCATCTCCCTCGGGCGCTGGGTTTCCGGCAGCAAGATCATGCAAGCCTTGTTCCTGGCCGATATCTGGCAGGAAATCGTCTTTACCCTCCTGGGGCCGGAAATAGGCAAGGTCCTGCCGGCCCTGCGCGAGGCCGCGGCCAAAAGGCCGGGCCGGCTGGGGGGCATGGCCATGCTGCTGAACGTGCCGTCTCTGATTCTGCGGCAGGGCCAGCAGGAAAGCCGTAATTCCGGTAACGCCGGCAATGACGGAGGGGAGGCTCAGTCCGGACAACATGAACTGGCGGGCCAATCCGGACAAAGCGGGGCCGCGGGCGGCGAAACCTCTCTTACCGACACGCAAAACACGGACAGCAGGAGCGATAAAATGGAATCCGGCCACAAGTTGATCACGGTAATCGTAAACACCGGCTTTGCCGACGACGTCATGAAGGCGGCCCGGGAGGCCGGCGCCACCGGCGGCACCATTTTGAACGCCCGGGGCACCGGCACCGAGGACGACGTGAAGTTTTTCGGCATCACCCTGGTGCCGGAAAAAGAGATGCTCTACATCGTGGCCGCCGCGGACAAGGCGCCCGGCATCGTCGAGGCGGTGGGCGCCGTGCCCAAGCTCTGCGAGCCGGGCGGAGGCATTATCTTCTGCACCGATGTGGAGGAATTCATCATCCTGGGGAAGTAGAGCGTTGCACAGCGGAGTTACTTGCGCGAGAATGTGCCCATAATGAAAGCTTTTTTTACCCTGCGCCGGTTCAAAATGGCGCTGCTCCTGGCCGTTGCCTGCCTGCTGCCGCACTGGCCGGCCGAGGCCTTCGGCCAGGCCGAGGAACTGGCCGGCGCCATCAACTCTTTTGAAACGCTGTGCGTCGACAAAAAAAAGGGTATGCAGCGCGAACCCTGGGAAAAACTGGCGGCGGATTTCGCGCGCATTCGCAACATGCGCGGCGGCTACGCGGCCGAGGCCTTTTTTTACCAGGCCAGGTCGCGTGAAGAGTTGGCCGACCGCTCCCGCAAAAACGCCGACCATAGCGAGGCGGCCCGCCTGTATGCGGCCGTGGCCGCGGCCTACCCCCGGCACGGCCTGGCCGACAACGCGCTCTACAACCAGGCCATGCTTCTTTCCGGCCCGCTGGGAAACAAGGCCGGCGCGCTCAAGGTGCTGGACTACCTGGCGCTGCGCTACCCGGACGGCGACATGTACGGCGACGCCCTGCTCCTGCGGGAACGGCTGGGCGGCAAACCTTTGGCCGCCCGGCCCGTCGCCAGGCCGGCGCCGGGGGCGTCGCCCGGCCCTCCCGCCGCCAGCCGGCCGGCCGCCGCTTCACCCGCTCCGGCAACTCCCGCCATTGATCCGGTTTCCGTAACCACCGCAACTCCGGCGGCTCCCCTTATCGGCGAGGCCGAAAACCAGAAGCAACGCGAACTTTACAACCGGGCCGCCGGAACCTGGCGCCGCCTGGTGGCCGGGGCCGACCCCCAGGCCGCCCGGCGCGAAACCTGGGAAGCCCTGGAACAGGAATTCGGCCTGGCCCTTAAAGCCGCCCCCAAAGGCCCCCTGGCCGACAAGGCCGCTTTCCAGGCGGCCAGAAGCCGGGAAGAGCTGGCGAAGCGCTCCAAACGGGCGCAGGACTGGCAGGCAGCGGCCCGCCTGTTTGACGAAGCAGCCGGAAATTATCCGGCCAGCAGCCTGGCCGATGACGCTCTCTATGCCCGGGCGCTCATTTTGGCGGACCAGTTGAACTGGCCGGCCGAAGCGCGTCAGGCGGCCCAAAGCCTACTGGAGCGCTACCCGAACGGCGATATGCTGGACAAGGCCGCCGCCCTGCTGAAACGTCTTGCGGCCGCCCAGCCGGCTCCAGCCCCGGCCCTTGCTCCGCCGGCCCCGCTTCCGGCGCCTCCAGCCCCGGCGCCAGTGCCGGGCGGCGGCAACAGGGACAACCTGCAACCCCCCAGGGGCGGCACGGGCAACATCAAGGCCCAGGCGCCGGCCACGGGCGCGCTGCTGCGCCACCTGAGCTGGGAGAGCGGCCGGGACGCCTTTATTTTGAACATCAGCCTGGCCGGCAAGGCCAAGTACCAGCGCCGGCACCTGGCGCCGGACAAGCCGGGACGCGGCGCTGGCTCCATCCAGTTGGATCTTTTTTATACGGACCTCCACCCGGACCTGCTGAAGTCGCTGCGGTTCTCAGGCGCCCCGGTGGAGGCCGTGCGCCTCTCCCGGCTGAAAAACGGCAGCGCCCGGCTGGAGCTCGAGCTGAACGAAGCCGCGTCCTACAAGGTAAACGTCCTGCAAAACCCCTATCGCCTGCAAATTGAGGTAAGCGGCAATAAAATGCTGCCGCAGGGGCATTCGCTGCGGGGCGCCGCCAGCGGCGGGGCCGGGGGGAACCTGGTGGAACAGCTCGGCCTGAGCGTCAAGACCGTGGTGGTGGACGCCGGCCACGGCGGGAGCGACCCCGGGGCCCTGGGCAACGGCATCAAGGAAAGCGCCTGCGCCCTGGAAATTGCCAAGCTCCTGGGTCAGCGCCTGGAAAAGGAAGGCTTCAAGGTCATCTACACGCGCGAGAGCGACAAAAAACTCAGCCTGGAAGAGCGCACTACCCTGGCCAACGAACGCAAAGCGGATCTTTTCATCTCCATACACATAAACTCCAACGCCAGCAAAAGCGTCAGCGGCCTGGAGACCTACTACCTGGACGTGGCCCGGAGCGATGCCGCCGCCCTGGTGGCGGCGCGGGAAAACGCCGTTGACGTCAAAGACACCAGCGACTTGCAGTTCATCCTGAGCGACCTTACCCGCAATTCCAAGCGGGACGAATCAAGGGAGCTGGCCGGGATGGTGTTGCAAAGCACCGTGAACCGCCTGCAACAGTCCGGCTTTTCCGTAAAAAGCAACGGGGTGCGCTCGGCGCCGTTTTTTGTGCTTTTGGGGGCGCGCATGCCGGCCTTTCTGGTGGAAGCGGGCTATCTTTCCAACGCCAAGGACGCGGAAAGCCTGAAAAACAGAAAATATCGCGAAAAGCTGGCCGACGGTATTGCCGAAGGCCTGATTGCATATCGGAAAAAAATTAATTCACTGGCTCCCTGAGCCGTGCCAGAGCTGGGGGCAAGGGCGGAAAACAGGCCGGGATACCGTTTTTCCGCCCGGGTGCCAAAAATATATCCGCGCCTTCCCTTTTCAGAAATTATGCCTTATGTTCGCGGCAGGTATAAAAATTGAAAGGATTCTCAAGGAGCCGCCTTTGAGTGACAACAACGAACGCGCAGTCATCCTGATTGTGGATGATACTGCGGACAATATAACGTTGCTGACCTATCTTCTGGGCAACCATTACAAGAACAAGGTCGCCACCAACGGGCACAAAGCGTTGGAAATAGCTTTCAAGGACCCGCCGGACCTGATCCTGCTGGACATCATGATGCCCGGCATGGACGGTTACACGGTCTGCCGCGAGCTCAAGGCCAACCCGATTACCCGCGACGTGCCGGTCATCTTCCTGACCGCCCGTACCCAGGAAGACGATGAAACGCGCGGCTTCGAGCTGGGCGCGGTGGACTACATCACCAAGCCCATCAGCCCGCCCATCCTGATGGCCCGCGTGCATACGCACATCGCCCTGCAACAGGCCCGCAAAACCCTGGCCCAGCACAACGTGGCCCTGGAAAATCTGGTGGAAGTGCGTACCCGGCAACTGGCCGGCCTGCAGGACTCGCTGATCAAGGCCATGGCCTCCATGGCTGAAACCCGCGACAACGAAACCGGGCAGCACATCCGCCGCACCCAGTTGTACATGTACAGCCTGGCCAAGCAGTTGCAAAAAGACCCGCGCTACAGCGACTACCTGAACGAGCGGATGATCACCATGATCTACAAATCCGCCCCGCTGCATGATATCGGCAAAGTCGGGGTGCCGGACCGCATCCTGCTCAAGCCGGGCAAGCTCACTCCCGAGGAATTCGAGGAAATCAAAAAGCACACCATCTACGGGCGCGACACCATCATCGCGGCCGAAAGGGAGCTGGAAACCCCGGAGGCCTTCCTGGCCATTGCCAGGGACATCGCCTACTCGCACCACGAAAAATGGGACGGCAGCGGTTACCCGCAGGGCCTCAGGGGTGAAGACATCCCCCTGCCCGCCCGCATGATGGCCGTGGCCGACGTGTATGACGCGCTGATCTCCAAGCGCGTCTACAAGGACGCCATGACCCACGACCAGGCCGCCGGCATTATCCTGGAAGGCAAAGGCACGCACTTCTGCCCGGAAATACTGGATGCCTTTGAAGCCATTTCCGAGGAGTTCCGCCAAATCGCCATTGACCACAAGGACGACTACGAATCATAAGCGCCCCTGCTCCACCCCCTGTTCCGCCCGCTACTCCGAGCGCCTGTACGTCCGGCTGGAGCCCTCCCGGACCAGGCTGTTCAGATATCTTCTGGAGGCGGAAGATAACTTGGCCTACACTTCCGTAGTGGACCGCAAAGCCTGCCTTCTAAAAGTGGTGTTTGCCCGGGAACAAAGGAAACATCTGGAAGAAACGCTGCAAAATATGCGGCGGACAGTGGAATTTCTCATCGTCGATTTCACCAATGCCAAGGCCCCGGCCGGCGGCAGCGCTCCCGTCCCGCCGCCGGCCGGAGCGCTTTGACAGTTTGACCACCCTGACACCTTCTGGAGCACAAGCACATGAAAGAACTAGTTTATTTTATCGAAGGCGATGGCACCGGCCCGGAAATCTGGGCGGCGGCGCGCCCGGTGTTGGAAGCGGCTCTGGCCAAGGCTTACGCCGGCGAACATCAAATTGAGTGGCAGGAACTTTTGGCCGGCGAAAAAGCGTTCAAGGAAACCGGCGAAATGCTCCCCGCAGCGACTATCGACAAACTCAAAACCGCAAAAACCGCGATAAAAGGCCCGCTGGGGACGCCGGTCGGCAAGGGTTTCCGCAGCCTGAACGTCACGCTGCGCCAACTGTTCGATCTTTACGCCTGCATCCGCCCGGTCAAATACTTCCAGGGCATCCAGAGCCCGCTCAAGCACCCGGAACTGGTGGACATGGTGATCTTCCGCGAAAATACCGAAGATCTTTACCTGGGCATCGAATTCGCGGCGCAAACCCCGGAAAGCAAAAAACTCATCGCCTTCCTGCGCGACGAGCTGGGAGTGAGCGTGGACCCGGAGGCGGCCCTCGGCATCAAGCCCATGACCGCCAGGGGTTCCAGGCGCCTGATTCGCCGGGCCCTGCAATACGCCCTGGAGCGGGGGCGTCCCAGCGTCACCATCATGCATAAGGGCAATATCATGAAGTATACCGAGGGGGGCTTCCGCGCCTGGGGCTATGCGCTGGCCGCCGAGGAATTCGCCGGCCGGTGCCTGGCCGAAGAGAGCCTTGAGCCCGGCACCCTGCGCATTCCAGGCAAGGTGATCCTCAAAGACCGCATCGCCGACAACCTCTTCCAGCAGGTGCTGGTGCGCCCGGCCGAGTTCAGCGTCATCGCCGCCCCCAACCTGAACGGCGACTATATTTCCGACGCCCTGGCCGCCCAGGTGGGCGGGCTGGGCATTGCCCCCGGCATGAACATGTCCGACTCGCTGGCCTTTTTCGAGGCCACCCACGGCACCGCCCCCAGGATGGCCGGCAAAGACTCGGCCAACCCCGGCAGCTTTATCCTCTCCGGGGCCATGATGTTCGAACACCTGGGCTGGCGCAAAGCCGCCGAACTGATCGAGCGGGCCATGCTCCGGGTGCTGGCCGGCAAGCGCGTCACCACCGATCTGGCCCGCCAAATGGACGGCGCCGCCACCGTGGGCTGCCGCGAGTTCGGCGAGTTGCTCGGCGCGGCGTTGTAGGAACAGCCCCTGGAGATCTTCACGCTTCACACTTGAACTGCTTCTGGAATAAAGGAGAGCGCTATGAAACTGGAAATTTTTTTTGATTATACCTGCCCGTTCTGTCTGCGCGGGCACGAGTACCTGCTGGAAGTGCTGCCGGAATTTCCCGAAGTTCAAGTGGTCTGGCGGCCCTGCGAGGCCCACCCCCGGCCCGAGCGGCACGGGCCGCACAGCGACTTGTGCGCCCGCGGCCTGTACGTTGCGCGGGAGCTGGGCGCGGACCTTGCGGAATACAACCGGCGGATGTACCAGGCCGCGCAGGCGGGCCGCCTGAACATCGAGGATGCGCATGCCCTGGCCGGCCTGATGGACGGCCTGCTTGACCCCGCGGCCTTTAGCGAGGCCCTGCGGGCCGGCGCTTACGAAGCCGAGCTTGCCGCCAACAACCGGGCAACCTGGGAAGAACACGGCTTTGACGCCGTGCCGTCGCTGGCGCTGAACGGCCGCAAACTCCCGGCCGAACCCGGCCTGGGGCTGCGCAAAGACAGCATCCGCGATTTTCTTGAAGCGGCCGGCGCCTGAAGCAATTAGCAGCGGCGCCGGGAGTCAGGTCTCTGACAAACCTTATCTTTTGCTAAGCGGGATTATTGCTCAGTTTTGCCGGAGCTTTTCTTTTCGCGACTTCAGGAAGCCCCGGCTGACTTCCAGCACTACGGGCATGATGGAAACCAGAATGATCATGTAGATGGCGACGGAAAAATTGTCGCGAATAAAGGGGAGGTTGCCCAAAAAGAAGCCCAGGCTCACCAGGCTGAACACCCAGGCGGCCGCCCCGGTAAAGTTGAAAAAAATGAAGCGGCCGCGATGCATGGCCGCCACCCCGGCCACGAAGGGCGCGAAAGTGCGGATTATCGGCACCCAGCGGCAGAGGATGATGGCCTTGCCGCCGTGCTTCCCGTAAAAAGCCTGGGCCGCCAGCAGGTGCCTGCGCTTGAGGAAGCGGTAGTCGCGCTCGAACACCTTGTGCCCCAAAAAGCGCCCGACGCTGTAGTTAACCTGGTCGCCGAGCACGGCGGCCGTAAAGATCAGCGGCAGCAACAGCGGGTAGGAAAGCTGCCCGGCCCCGGCCAGGGCGCCGGACGCGAACAGGAGCGAATCGCCCGGCAGGAACGGCGCCACCACCAGGCCGGTTTCGCAGAAGATCACCGCAAAGAGCAGAAGATATATCCAAACCCCGTACCGCGCCACGAGCGGGAACAGGTAGACGTCCACATGCAGGGCGATGTCCACGACAAACAAGAGGCCAGACCAGAGTTCCTGTAAGATTTCCATAAATGGCAATCGCCCCTGAAAAAGCGAAGTTTCCTTAAAGTTGCATGTTCAGACCCAATTCCAGCATCCGCAGATAAATCCGGCGGCTGATCCAGGCGTCGGTGGCGGCATAGGCCACCTGCTGGCTGGACAGGGTCGCATTGTTCCAGTTGGAGCAGCGGGCGCTTTTGGAGATGCGTACCTGCAAAAGGTCGGCGGCCAGGGGGCGCAAACCGTAAACCTGCAACCCGTTTTTGCGGGCCAGGTCGCCCAGGTCGGCGGTGCCGGCCGCCTTGAACTCGTAAAGTTGCGCCAGAAAGCGCATGTCGTCGCCAATAGCCACCCCGGCCTTGATCAGGCCCGGGTCGGCCAGCAGCGAGACCAGCTCTTCCTCCAGCGGGAGTTTGCGCAACTGGAAAAGGTAAACAGCTTCGCTGCCGGCCAGTTGAATCAGGGCCGGCTTGTGCGAAATGCCCTTGTGAAAGCTGGGCTTGGTTTCGGTATCAAAACCGAGCAGCTTTTCCCGCTTGAGGCTTTTCAGGGCGGCTCTCAGGCCGGACTGGCCCTCTACCTGGACAATCTCGCCGTCGTAGCGGAAAATCGGGAGCTGGTTGATCTCGTCCTTGCTTAAATTGCGGTTGAACTCCAATTGCATGAAAGCTCAGATATCCTAAACCGAGCTTCTAGGGAAGCGCTGATTAATGGTCTTTTTGCTCCCTGGCCGCGTCAGGCTCGCCCCGCGCGAAGCTCATGTATGTCTTGATACAATTCGCTCCGCCCGGAACTCGCCTTCCTTGCCAGGAAACAAAAATTCTCATTAATCAGCGCTTCCCCAGTCCAGATGCCCGAATCCGGCCAGGCGCCGTTTGCCGCTTTTCCGCGATGGCACCAAGTTTGCAACAACCCGGTGCCGGCCCGGAGGCGCCGACGCCTTTTTGACATTATGGCAATAAAAGCGCTAAATTTGCATTATGTGCTTATCCTGTTATAAAGACCTCGGCAAACCAACCGATAAATCCAATATGCGACATAAACCAGGTTCCCGAACAAGCGCGTGCATTTTACCGGCCGACCAGAGCCTTCCGGTTTTCTTCCCGCAACCGGAAAAAACTCTGTTCTGCCGTCAGATGCCCCAGTTGCGGCGCATCCTGGCCGGGCTGGACCTCGTGGCTCTTAAAGCCTGGGGACCGGCCCAGCGGCTGCAACGCCTGGCGGCCCGCCTGGGCGTCGCCATGTCGCTCAGGCCGCACCCGGTCATGCTTCAGGTTGGTTCACGCCTGACGCCGCGCCGTCTTCTGGCCGCGCTGGCCCTGGTTCCGGCCTGCGGCCTGGCCCTGCTCGTCCAGGCCGGCCCCGGCGACGGCGCTTACCTCGCCCAGGCCACACCCGTGCCGCGCCTGAGCCTTTTGGAAGGGGGCGTCGCCGCCGGCGACTCCGGCGCGGTCTGGTATTATTCCCGCAAAATCGTCCCGGTGGGTTTTGCCGACAGCGTGCCAAAAATTGAACGTGAAAGCTCGGCCATGGCCTGGGCGGGCGAAGTGGCCCCCGGCCCGCGCGGCTCGCTCCTGGCCCTGAAAAACCAGGCCGGGCAGGGGCAGCCGGTGCTGCTCACCCTGGCCGGCAGCCTCAATATCCCCAAACTCACCGACGTGGTCCTGAGCGGGCCCAGCGCGCCTTACGAAAGCGGCAAGGACGCGCGTATCGCCACCGGTGAACAGGACGTGGAAACGTTGCTGGCCGAGTTCCGCTACACCCCGGATACCGCTTTCGGCCAGCTTTTCGCCATGCCGGTGGACCCGAGCGCGGCCTGGCAGGACGGCGGCTACGCCGACGACCAGGGCCTGTCCTTCCTGCACGGGATGCTGCTGGCCGAACTTTCGCCGCGCCTGTTCGACCCGGAAACCCACTACGGCCCGCGCTGCCGCTCGGACCGGGTGGAACTGGCCGAATGGCTCGGCCGGGTACGGGACAACAACCTGGCCATGGGTCTCAGCCAGGTGCAGCGCGCCTCCAAGTACAGCGCCTACGTGGAACGCTACTCCAGCGACTACGCCCTCTCGCCCAGCCTGGTTTACGCCATCATGCGCATAGAGAGCAGCTTCAACCCCAACGCGCGCAGCATGGCCAACGCCCTGGGCCTGATGCAGGTGGTGCCCCAGACCGCCGGCGGCGAAGTCTACACCTTTCTTACCGGCAAACGCGGCACCCCGGGTTCGGACATGCTGTTCACCCCGGAACACAACATCCGCTACGGCACGGCTTATCTGTACCTTTTGAAAAACCGGCACTTCAAGGATGTGGAAAACCACATCTCGCGCGAGCTCTGCGTCATTGCCGCCTACAACGGCGGCCCCAACGCCGTGCTGCGCACCTTTGACAAAGACAGGGACAAAGCCATCGCCAAAATCAACGCCTACACCCCGGACGATCTTTACCAGAAGCTGATCAAATCGCTCCCCACCCGGGAAACCCGCGATTACGTGGTCAAGGTGGTGGAGGCGCGCAACAAGTTCCGGCACAGCAGCCTTTCATTTTAAGGCCTTTTCCCGGTCATTTTTTGCGGAGTGCTGGCTTTGGCCAAGCTGAAGCCGCCATATCCGATTGTGAAAACAGCTTGTTGCGTCAGATCCGGTTTTTTTGTATCCCCTCGCGAAAATTCCATGTATGGTACGCCTAATCACAAGTTCCGGCCAGCTACGACGGCGCGGGTGGAGCCGGACTTTTTGCCAACCGTTATTCCGGCCTGCGGGCCGCCGGGAGGTGTGTATGAAAAAAGTGTATGTGGTCGGCACCTGCGACACGAAATTCCCCGAACTGTCCTACGCCAGAGGACTGCTGGAAACAGCCGGGATTCCCTCCGTTCTGGTGGATATCGGCATTTTTCCCAACGACCGCCCGGTGGACGTAAAGAACACCGAAGTGGCGAAACATCACCCGTCGAACTCCGATTTCCTGTCCGCAGTCAAAGACCGGGGCGAATCCGTGGGTATGATGGCGGAGGCTCTGGAAGCGTTCATTCTCACCCGCGACGACATAGCCGGTATTCTGGGCATGGGCGGATCGGGCAACACGGCGCTGGTCACCCGCGCCATGCGCGCGCTCCCTGTCGGCCTGCCCAAGCTCATGGTTTCCACTGTGGCCTCGGGTGACGTTTCCCCTTACGTCGGCCCGACCGATATCTGTATGATGGCCTCCGTGGCGGATGTGGCCGGACTGAATCCTGTCACCCGCGTGGTGCTCGGCAACGCGGCCCACGCCATGGCGGGCATGGTCGCCAACGCCCTGCCCGAAGCCGCCGCGTCCAGACCGCTTCTCGGCATGACCATGTTCGGCGTGACGACCCCCTGCGTGCAGAAGCTGATCGGCATTTTTGAGGATGAGTACGAGCCGCTTGTGTTTCACGCCACGGGAACGGGCGGCCGGGCTTTCGAAAAATTGATCGATTCCGGCATGATCAGACATGTTATCGACGTAACACTTACGGAAGTGTGCGATCTGTTCATGGGCGGAGTGATGAGCGCCGGCCCGGACAGGCTTGGCAGCATCGCCCGCACGGGCATTCCCTATGTGGGCAGCCTCGGCGCGCTGGACATGGTCAATTTCGCGGCCAAAGACACCGTGCCCGAAAAATACCGGAACCGTAAGCTGCACGTGCACAACGCCAACGTGACCCTCATGCGGACGACGCCTGAGGAAAACGCCGCCATGGGCCGCTGGATCGGGGACAAGCTCAACCAGTGCGCGGGCGAGGTCCGGTTTCTGATCCCGGAGGGCGGCGTTTCCGCCATTGATGCGCCGGGGCAGCCGTTTTACGACCCCGAAGCGGACAAGGCTCTCTTTGAAAGTCTTGAGGCCGAGGTCAAACAGACGGCAAAGCGCAAGCTCATCCGCCTG
The DNA here is from genome assembly GCA_031264465.1 of Deltaproteobacteria bacterium. GTDB lineage: Bacteria > Desulfobacterota > Desulfovibrionia > Desulfovibrionales > Desulfovibrionaceae > WRHT01. The sequence continues at coordinate 28,940 of JAISDX010000116.1, forward strand.
CCTTGCAACCTGAACGACCCGGCTTTCGCCGAAGCCCTGGCCGGGCAGTTCCGCGCCATTGCGCGGCGGTAGCGTAAAGGAGCACGGCCCTTCCGGCCGGAGACGGCGCCCCTGATCAAAGCGGCGCCTTCACCCAATAACGACTGGAGGTACACAATGGCATCCACCCGTACGGCAATCCTCAGCAAGTTGCACGCAAAAATCGCCGCCCGGCAACCGATCATCGGCGGCGGAGCGGGCACTGGCATCTCCGCCAAATGTGAAGAGTCCGGGGGTATAGACCTGATCGTGATCTACAACTCCGGCCGCTACCGCATGGCCGGGCGCGGCTCCCTGGCCGGGCTTCTCGCTTACGGCAACGCCAACGACATTGTGTTGGAACTCGCGCGTGAAGTCATCCCCGTGGTGAAAACAACGCCCGTTCTCGCGGGCATCAACGGCACGGACCCGTTCACGAATTGGGACACGTTTCTGCGCCGCATCAAGGACGAAGGCTTTGCCGGAGTGCAGAATTTCCCCACTGTGGGTTTGATCGACGGCGTGTTCCGCCTCAATCTGGAAGAAACGGGCATGGGCTATGGGCTTGAGGTTGACGCCATTGCGAAGTCAAGGCAGATGGACCTGTTGACGACGCCCTATGTGTTCAACGCCGACGATGCCCGGGCGATGGCCGGAGCGGGCGCGGACATCCTCGTGGCGCACATGGGTCTGACCACAGCCGGCAGCATCGGGGCGCAAACGGCCAAAAGCCTGGATGACTGCGTCACGCTCATCGACGGTATTGCCGCGGCCGCCCGTTCCGTGCGCTCCGACATCATCATGCTCTGCCACGGCGGTCCCATAGCCATGCCGCAGGACGCGCAGTATGTCCTCAAAAAATGCAAGGACATCCAAGGATTTTACGGAGCGAGCAGTATGGAGCGACTCCCGACCGAAACAGCCATCAAGGCTCAGGTGGAAGAGTTCGGAAAAATGACCTTTTAGAGCATTGCGCCATTGTTTTCGCGCCGGAGATATAATGATTGAACAAGTGTTTACTACTGTTCAATCATTATATCTCCAACGCCGCTTTTTCAGGGTCAACCAATTACATTTCATCCCAGCTTTTGATGTCGGGGATTTGCAAGGTGCCGCGGAAGGATTGCAGATTTTCGATTTTCAGTTTTTTCATGCGCGCTTCAAGTTCGGCGGGCAGTTCGAAGGCCTTGTTGGGACGGTGGAAGTTGGCGGTGCCCACCTGCACGGCGTAGGCGCCCACCAGCAGGAATTCCAGAATATCGTCGGCGCAGTATACGCCGCCAATACCGATAACCGGTATCTTGACGGCGTTGGCCACCTGCCATACGCAACGCAGGGCCACGGGCTTGATGGCCGGGCCGGAGAGCCCGCCCACCACGTTGGCCAGGGCGGGGCGGCGGCCTTTAAGGTCCACGGCCATGCCGGTGAGGGTGTTGATGCAGGAGAGCATGTCGGCCCCGCCTTCCTCGCAGGCCAGGGCGATTTCCGTGATGCTGGTGACGTTGGGGGAAAGCTTGACCATAACGGGTAAGTTGCCGGAAGCTTGTTTTACCGCCCGGGTGACCTCAAAGGCCATCTTGGGGTCCTGGCCGAAGAGCAGGCCGCCGCAGGCCACGTTGGGGCAGGAAATGTTCACTTCCAGGGCGGCGATGCCGGGGACGTTGCTGAGGCGCGCGGCCAGGGAGGAGAAATCTTCCGGACTGTGGGCGTAGATGTTGACGATAACCGGCAGTTGTTCCAGCGGGAGCTTGGGCAGGTAGTTTTCCAGAAAGCCTTCCACTCCCCAGTTCTGCAGGCCGATGGCGTTGAGCATGCCGGCGGCTGTTTCGACGATGCGCGGCTGGGGGTTGCCTTTCATGGGCTTGAGGGACAGGCCCTTGGTGACGATGCCGCCCAGGCCGGTCAGGTCGCCGTAGCGGGAAAATTCCACCCCGTAGCCGAAAGTGCCGGAGGCGGTTAGGACCGGGTTTTTCAGGACCAGGTCGCCGCTCTTGAGCGGGATGGTCATTTGCATTTTGTTGTCATCCATGTTCGGCCACCTCTAAAATTTGAAGGAATCCACCCAGAACACCGGGCCGCAGGCGCAGACCGGGGCGGGCATGTCCTGGTGCATCGACTTGGGCTGGGGCTTGGAAGAGCGGTTTTTGCCGGTGGCTTCGTCCAGCAGGGGTTTGACCACGCAGCCCAGACAGGCGCCGATGCCGCAGGCCATGCGCGACTCGAGCGAAACCTGGGCGTCCACGCCGTGTTTCAGGCTGAATTCCTGCACTTTGCGCAGAAAATGGCCGGGGCCGCAAGCCAGGGCCAGGCCGTTGACCGGGGCCAGGGCGGCTATGTTTTCTTCCAGCACCGCCATGAAGGACTCTTCGTCGTTCATATTTTCGTGCCGGCAGGTCCGCTCGCCCAGCTTGCAGGCACAGGCGGGGTAGAGGTAGCACTCCAGCGGCAGACGGTGCCCGAAAAGCAGTTTCAGGTTGCCCGGGTTCGGGTGTGCTTCGGAGTAGCCCACAAAAGGAGCCAGCCCCATGCCGCCGGCCAGCATCAGGGTTGGCCGGTCCGGGTAGACGGCGAACTTGCTGCCCAGAGGGCCGACGACGATCATGTCGTCGCCGGGGCGTACCTGGGCCAGGCGCCTGGTGCCGTGCCCCGACACCTGGAAAAAGAACACCAGACCCTTGTCGTTTACGGAGCAGATGGAAATGGGCTTGGACCAGGTTTGCTCGCCGCCCCAGGCGGCCGGGCGCAGCATGGCGAACTGGCCGGGGCTCCAATTGCTCCAGCCGGGCGGCTCCAGGCGCAGTTCATAAAAGCGGTTTTTAATGGTGGCCGTTTCATGGGGCACCATGTCCAGGACTTTCAGGGTATGGATGCGGTCTGACATTATTACCTCGCGGCGGCTTGATTATCCTGGCGGAGCGGGCGCGGACCCTGAAGGGCCTGATCCGGAGCAACGCGCCGCCAAGCGCTTATTAAGGAAACGCTGCTTAATGAGGATTTTTGTTTCCTGGCGAGCCCTGCTCCGGCAACCGAGTTCCGGGCGGAGCGAATTGTATCAAGACATACATGAACTTCGCACGGGAAAAGCCTGACGCGGCCAGGGAGCAAAAAGACCATTAAGCTGCGTTTTCTTAGCATAAAAACTCAACCTGACAAACTCTTTACCGGGCGCGCCCGGCGGGCTATGCTCATCCCGAGCCGGCACGTCCCCGCAACGGCCTTGCTTTCGACAGCGCCGGCAACCTCAGGAGGCTTTCATGTTTCAGGATATCAGCCGGCTGATTTTCGCTCTCGGCGTCGTGCCCGTAATCAGGCTGGAACGGGCCGAGAACGCGGCGCCCTTGTGCCGGGCTCTGGCCGAGGGCGGCCTGCCCGTGGCCGAAATAACCTTCCGCACCGGCGCGGGGGCCGAGGCCATCCGACGGGTAAAGGGCGAACTGCCCGGCCTGGCGGTCGGCGCGGGTACGGTTACCTCCGTGGCCCTGGCGGAATTGGCGGTAAAAAGCGGCGCCTCGTTCATCGTGACGCCGGGCTTTTCGCCAACAGTGGTAAAATGGTGCCTGGAGCGGGAAGTGCCGGTCTACCCGGGCTGCGCCAGCGCCTCGGAAGTGGAGGCGGCCATGAACCTGGGGCTGGAAACCGTCAAATTTTTCCCGGCCGAGCAAAGCGGCGGGCTCCCCAAAATAAAGGCGCTGCTCGGGCCGTACCCGAACATGAAATTCATGCCCACGGGCGGCATCAATGCCGCCAACCTGGCCCAGTACCTGGCCTGCCCGCAAATTATGGCCTGCGGCGGCAGTTTTATGGTGCCGGAGGACAAGATCAAGGCCGGGGACTGGACGGGCATCCAGCGCTTGGCCGGCCAGGCGGCCGCCGTGGCCCAAGGTTTTGAGCTGCGCCACGCCGGGCCTTGCCTGGAGGATGAAGAGCGGCAGGCGGCCGCCGCGGCTTTTTCCCGCCTGCTGGGCCT
>JAISDX010000139.1 GCA_031264465.1 Deltaproteobacteria bacterium
TTGCAGCCTGCCCAGCCGGTGAGCCTGGCCCACCACCTGCTGGCCTACGCCTGGATGCTGCGGCGCGATTTCGAGCGTATGGACGATGCCCTGAAAAGGGTGCGGGTTTCGCCCTTGGGCGCGGCCGCCCTGGCCGGCACCACCTACCCGCTGGACCCGGGCCTGGTGGCCGCCGAAGTGGGCTTTGCGGGCATATTCGCCAACAGCATGGACGCGGTTTCGGACCGTGACTTCGCCCTGGAGCCGATGTTCTGCGCCTCGCTGTGCATGGCGCACCTCTCGCGCCTGTGTGAAGACCTGATCCTTTGGGCCAACCCGGCCTTCGGTTTTATCAGCCTGCCCGACGCCTATTCCACCGGCTCCAGCATCATGCCCCAGAAAAAAAACCCGGACGTGGCCGAACTGATGCGCGGCAAAACCGGCCGGGTGTACGGCGCGCTTTTCTCGCTCCTCACCACCCTGAAAGGCCTGCCCATGACCTACAACCGCGACCTGCAGGAGGACAAGGAGCCGTTTTTCGACGCGCACCACACCCTGGCCGCCTCGCTGGAGATCATGGCCGGCATGCTGGCGGTGATGAGCTTTAACGGCGGCCGCATGCGCGAAAGCCTGAAGCGCGGCTTCGTAAACGCCACCGAGTTGGCCGACTATCTGGTGGGCAAGGGCATACCCTTTCGGGAGGCCCACCACCTGACCGGCCGGGCCGTGGCCCTGGCCGAAGGGCGCGGCGTGGGCCTGGAAGACCTGAATCTTGCGGATTACCGGGAAATTTCGCCGCTGATCGGCGGCGACGTTTACGCCGTGCTGGCCTTCGAGGCGGCCGTGGCCCGGCGCGAAACCCCGGGCGGCACCGGGCCGCGCTCCGTAACGCGCCAGATGGATGCCCTGCGCGCCTGGTTGGGCTCCTGAATTTGCCGTGAATTAAGCGCCGCGCATCTCCAGCAGGGCTGCGGCCACTTCGCCCCAGCGGTTGAAATTGTTCACGCGCTCGTTCATTTCGCGGAGGCGCTCGCGCAACACGGCGGTGCCGAAGCGCAACGCATCGGGCACCAGGAGGGCGGCTTCAAGGTCGGTAAAGCTGTCGCCGGCGTAGGCCACGACGGCTCCCCGGTCCAGGTGGTGGCGGACGATGCCGGCCTTGTCGATGCCGTTCTCCGGGCTGTAGAAGGGGGAGCCGGTGGGCGGTGACAGTTCCAGCGGGCCGCCCGGGTGGTACAGGCCAGGGCTGGCGTTTACCTCAAAGCTCTCCACGCCGGCGTTTTTCAGGATGATGTCGATATACCAGCGGCAACCGGCCGAAGCCACGGCCACGTGCCAGCCGGCCCGTTTGAGTTCGGCCGCATAGCGGGCCAGTTCCGGGTCGGGTTGCATGTCGCGCAGCACCCGCATGAGCCGTTCCTCCGGGGCGCGAATGGCCGCGTAAATGCGGCGCATGGCCTCGAAGTGGGTAATTTTGCGGGCCAGGTAGTCGCTCCAGGGCCGGAGCGCCGCCGGGGTGAGCAACTCTTCGGCCACCAGGTTGTAAAAGTCGTGTTTGGTAACGGTGCCGTCAAAGTCGGTTACCAGTACTTTATTCGCGGGCATGTCGCCTCCTGCGGCAACAATATACAAAAATGCCGGGCAAAGTAAATTATTGGACTTGACCGATGGCGGCAATTTGTTTATAAAAATAAACAAAGATTGAGCGGCAGGTTGCGGGTATGAACGAGAATACTTTGAAAAAGTTGAAAATTCTGGCCGAATCCGCCAAGTATGACGCCGCCTGCACCTCCAGCGGGGTGGGGCGGGCCAATACGACGGGTGGAGTAGGCTCTGCCGCTTCCTGGGGCTGCTGCCATTCCTTCAGCGAAGACGGACGCTGCATCAGCCTGTTGAAAGTTCTTTTCACCAACCATTGCATTTACGACTGCGCCTATTGCGTCAACCGCCGCAGCAACGACCTGCCGCGCGTTGCCTTTGGGGTGCGCGAACTGGCCGAACTGACCATCGAGTTTTACCGGCGCAACTACATTGAGGGCCTGTTTCTTAGCTCCGGCGTATTGCGCGGCCCCGACCACACCATGGAGCTCATAATCCGCAGCCTGCGCGAGCTGCGCGGCGCTTTGCGCTTTAACGGCTACATCCACGTAAAATGCATTCCGGGCGCGGATGCGGCCCTGATTCGCCAGGCCGGGCTTTTGGCCGACCGCCTGAGCGTGAATATTGAAATCCCTTCCGAAGCCAACCTGAAGCGTCTGGCTCCGGAAAAGGATCATGACAGCGTTTACAAGCCCATGTACCACATTTGTAAAGGCGTGCTGGAAAACCGCGAGGAGCGCAAGAAATACCGTTCGGCCCCGAGCTTCGCCCCGGCCGGGCAGAGCACCCAGATGATTATCGGGGCTAGCGACGAGTGCGACCGCGACATTTTGCAGCTTTCCTCGCGCCTGTATGAAGGCCCGGCCCTGAAGCGCGTGTTCTATTCCGGCTTTGTGCCGGTGAATGCTTACGACAGCCGCCTGCCGGCCCTCAAGGCCGTGCCGTTGGTGCGGGAAAACCGCCTTTACCAGGCAGATTGGCTGATGCGCTTTTACGGTTTCGCGGCCGGCGAAATTCTGGACGGCGCCCAGCCCAACCTGGATTTGCACTTGGACCCGAAAATAGCCTGGGCCCTGCGCCACCCCGAATTCTTTCCAGTGGACGCGAACCGGGCCGAGTACGGCGCAATTTTGCGCGTGCCGGGCATCGGCTTGCGCTCGGCCCGGCGCATCGTCCAGGCCAGGCGCTATAACCGGGTCACGCCAGAACATATGAAGCGCATGGGGGTGGTAATGAGCCGGGCCAGGTTTTTTTTGGCGGATCTGGCCGGGCTGGGGCAGGGCGCTTGGGGCGCGCCCGTTCCTTCCGGCCGCGCCGTGAAGCTTGGCAACGCCTGGGACAATCTGCCGGGGCTGCGCGGCGGCACAATTCAGGAACTGGGGCCGGACTATGTCCGCTTGGCGCTGTTGGAACAGATGAAGCGGGGCAGGGAAAAGAAGAAGGCCGGCGTCCCGGTCCCGGCACAGCTCTCGCTTTTCGGCTCCGGCAGCGGGCGGGCGGCCCCGACTTCTGAAAGCCTGTTGGCGCTGCCGGTGTAGGCCGGATGTTGGCTTTTCGTTATCCCCGCACTTTTGAAGGGCTGCTCAGCGCGGTGTTCGACGCCTACAAATTGCGCTCCTTTCCGGAAATGTTGCTGGAAGAGGGCGAAATAGCCCCGCTTACCGCCGGCGCCTGCCACCGGGTGGAACATACGGCGGAGAAATCCGGCCGGGTGTTCGCGGCCCTGCAAAAAAAACTCTCCCGCCAGGGCCTGCAAAAAGCCATGCTGGTCTGGCTGTCGGAGGAAGCGGGGAGCGATTTTTTGCTTTTCAGTTACATTCGCCGGATAATTGACGCGGCGCAACTCCTGGAGCTGGATCTGACCGACCCCCTGGTGCTGGACGTGAACCTGCTGGCCCGCAAGGTGGCCTGCGAGCGCTCGAAGCTGCTCGGCTTCGTGCGTTTTCAGAAAACGGCCGAAGGCGTTTACTTTGCCGTCATTGCCCCGCGCCATAATGTGCTCAGTCTGCTGCTCGCGCACTTTGCGGACCGTTTTGCGGCCGAACGCTGGCTGATTTATGACCTCAAGCGCCGCTGCGGGGTGTTTCACCAGGCTGGCCGCTTCCACTCCGCCGAGTTGGACGCGCCCGCCCTGCGCGAGCTGGAAAAAAGCGGCCGCCTGCCCGTGGGCAGGCTGGCCGCTGACGAGGCTTTGCTGCAGGAAGTGTGGCGGAGCTATTTTAAATCCATAGCCATTCAGGAGCGGCGCAACCCGGAGTTACAGCGTCGCCTGATGCCGCGTCGCTACTGGAAATATCTGACCGAGGCGCCGAACGGTTTCTGAACTTGAGGCGGCGGCAGCCAGGGAAACGCTGGTGAGCGGGCGTTTCCAATGGCGAATGCGGATTTTACAGTTTGCGCAAATTTTCTTCAAAAAGCGCGTCCACGGCCTCGCGGTGAGCTTGGGCCGAGTCTTCGGAAAAGCAGCAGAAAATTACTTCCACAAAGCCGGCTTGGCCTTCCAGATAGTCCAGCACGGCGCGCACGGCCACTTGGGCGGCCGCATGGCGCGGGTAGCCGTATACGCCGGTGGAGACGGCCGGAAAGGCCAGCGTGGCCGCCCCGGCTTCGCGGGCCAGGTCCAGGGAGTTGCGGTAACAGGCGGCCAGGGTGGCCGGCTCGCCCGCTTTGCCGCCGTACCAGACCGGCCCGACGGTGTGGATGACCCAGCGGGCCGGCAGGCGGTAACCCCCGGTGATTCGGGCTTCGCCCGGCGGGCATTTCATTTTTTGTCCGCCGGGTAATTGTTGATCTGAAACATCCGGGAGCCGGCGGCATGCCTCCAGGAGTTCCGGGCCGGCGGCCCGGTGAATGGCTCCATCCACCCCGCCGCCGCCCAGGAGCGAAGAGTTGGCGGCGTTGACGATGGCGTCCACCTTAAGGCGGGTGATGTCGCCGGTAGCAATGCGGATAAGGTCAAGCGGAGCGTGCATGGCACCCCTCCAGTGTTTGGCCGGTACTGGCCGGGTTCGCTTTCCGCAGGCCGGGCCGAACGGCCAGGCAGGCAAACAGGGCAAAAGCCAGACGGCATTTCGCTTTCACGGGAGCCGCTTTCTATTACTGGCTCTTGGCGGCATGATACATAAACAGCCAGGATTCTCAAGCCCGCTTTGCCCCCGTTCGGGGATGAAGCAACCATACAAAATGCGTTGGCAAGATGCGATGATTTTGTATAAGGTGGCGCGGCCGGGGGGAGCTTTAAAGAAAATGCTGTTTAGCAAGAGGAAAATATGGCCGAAGAGATGATGCCCGGCGTCTACCGCATTGTGGCGCCGTTGCCGGGGAGCCCGCTTAAAAATATAAATTCGTACCTGATCAAAGGAAGTATCGGCGGCCGCCACCTGCTGGTGGACAACGCCTTCAACCATCCGGAAAGCTTGGCGGCGCTGCTGGCCGGACTGGACGAGGCCGGGGCCCGCCCGGAAGATCTGGATCTTTTTATCACCCATTGCCATGCCGACCACCTGGGGCTGACCAAGGCTCTCAGCCGCGGCCCCGCAACCAAGGTCTACGGCAGCGCCATTGACGCTTTTTTCATCAATGAAGTGGCCTCGGCCTGCAACCCGGCGGAAACCGCCAAGGGCCTGGACGGTATTTGGGGCGGCATTTACCTGCCAATGCAGCGGCACGGTTTTTCCCGCTCCGAGCTTGAGCTTGTCAGGCAGCGCCACCCGGCCGCCCTGTTCGGCCCGGGCCGGCAAATAGACTTTACAACGCTGGAAGACGGCGACATTCTTGAATACGGCGCTTACCGGCTGCGTGTACTGCACATGCCCGGGCACTCGCCCGGCCTGCTTACCCTCTATGCCGAAGAACAGCGGCTGTATTTTTCCGCCGACCATATTCTGGGCGACATCACGCCCAACATCAGCTTCTGGAGCAGCATGCCCGACCCGCTCGGCACTTATCTGGCGAGCTTGGACCGGGCGGCCAGGCTGGATATCCGGCTGAGCCTGCCTGCCCACCGCCGGGAAATTACCGATACCGCCGCCCGCATCGAATACCTGAAACAGCACCATGCCGAACGCCTGGAAGAAGTGTTGGCCGTTTTGACCGACGGTCCCCTGAACGCCCGGCAGACCGCCTCGCGCATGACCTGGTCGGGGCGGGCCAAAACCTGGGACGAGTTCCCGCCGTCCCAAAAGTGGTTCGCCGTGGGCGAGGCCTTCACCCATTTGTGTTACCTGGCAATGCAGGGGCGGGCGCGTGAAACGGACGAAGGCGGGAATGTCGTTTTCAGCCGCCTTTAAGCCAGGACGGCGTCCAATTCAAAGGAAACTGCGTTTCCCAAACTTGTGCTTGCAATGACCGGCTGTTGCCGTCATACTAATGCGCGAAACTTTGTGCCGGAGCAGCCGGCCCTGCAACCCCGCTGTGGATTTTTGAAAAAGCCGAGAGGTTCAAATGGGTGAATTGCGCTATAGAAGAATATTGCTGAAGCTGAGCGGCGAAGCTCTGGCCGGCCCGGCCGGTTTTGGCATTGATCCGGCCACGGTTTCCAGGCTGTGCGCCGAATTGGGCAATGTTTTGCGCTACGGCGTGGAGCTGGCCATGGTTATCGGCGGCGGCAACATTTTCCGGGGCATGTCGGCCTCGGCCAAGGGCATGGACCGTTCCAGCGCCGACTACATGGGAATGCTGGCCACGGTGATGAACGCGGTGGCCGTGCAGGACGCCCTGGAAAAACTCGGGCACGCCACCCGGGTGCTTTCGGCCATTACCATGCAGGAAGTTTGCGAGCCCTATATCCGCCGCCGGGCCGAGCGGCACCTGGAAAAGGGGCGGGTAGTCATTTGCGCCGGCGGCACCGGCAACCCCTATTTCACCACGGACACCGCCGCCGCCCTGCGCGGCATGGAACTCAAGTGCGACGCCATTATCAAAGCCACCAAGGTGGACGGCGTGTACGACAAGGACCCGGTGCGCTTTCCGGATGCGGTAAAGTACAAGACCGTCTCCTATGACGAGGCCATCCAGAAGCGCCTGGGCATCATGGACGCTACGGCCGTCTCGCTGGCCATGGAAAACAATGTGCCGATCATTGTCTGTAATATGTTCAACGGGGATATTACCCGTCTGGTTCTTGGCGAAGATGTCGGAACAGTAGTGCAAGGAGAATAAAGAAATATGGAAAATGTGAAACAAGACGCGGAAGAGCGCATGGGCAAGGCCATTGCCGCGCTGGAGCGCGAATTCGCCGGCCTGCGCACCGGCCGGGCCAGCACCGCCCTGGTGGAAAACATCAAGGTGGACTATTACGGCACCCCCACTCCCATAAACCAGTTGGGCTCGGTCGCCGTGCCGGACAGCCGCACCATCACCATCCAGCCCTGGGACCGCGGTTCTTTCGGCTTGGTGGAAAAAGCCATCCAGAAGGCCGACCTGGGCCTGAACCCGATGAACGACGGCAAGCTCATTCGCATTGCCATTCCGCCTCTCACCGAAGAGCGGCGCAAAGACCTGGTCAAAGTGTCGCGCAAGTACACCGAAGACAGCAAGGTGGCCATCCGCAACATCAGGCGCGACGCCAACGACTCCCTGAAAAAGCTGGAAAAGGATAAAACCATCAGCGAAGACGACAGCAAGAAGGCGCAGGATTTCATTCAGAAGCTGACCGACAGCTACGTGGCCAAGGCCGACAAGGTGGCCCAGGCCAAGGAAAAGGAAATAATGGAGATATAGCCGGCCTTAGCCGGCTACGGATAAAGCCGGGGTTCTCCCCGGTTTTCTCATTTTATGCCGTTACGCAGGCGGGTGGCCAGCAGGATGCCGCAGAGAATCATGGCGCCGCTCATCAGGTGCACCCGGTTCACATCTTCGTGCAGCAGCAGCCAGCCCAGGAGTCCGCTGAACAGGGGCAGGCTGTAATAGATGAGCGAGGCGTTGCCGGGGCCGATGGAGAGTACGGAGCGGTTCCACCAGAAAAAGGAGATGATGGTGGGCATGAGGGCAAGGTAGAGCAGGCAGAGCGCCACCTTGGGGCTGAAGTTGATATGATAGTCCGGCGTGAGAGCGTATTCGGCCGCGGCCAGGGGCAGGCTGGTGGCCAGGGCCATGAGGAACATGAGGGTGAAAAAGGAGCTGCTGCTGGCGCCGGCCGGGCGGAAGCGCAGTTGAATGGTGTAGACGGCAAAGAGCATGGAGGCGGCCAGCATGAGCAGGTCGCCCTTATGAAAGCCGAGCGAAAGCAGGGCGCTGAAGTCGCCGCGCACCGCCAGGAAGAGCACGCCGGCCAGGGTCAGGATTATCCCCGCGATGCGTTGCGGGCTGAGCGCTTCCTTGAACAGGATTCTGGCCATGATTATGGTCAGAATGGGGCTGGAAGTGGCTATCAGGGTAAGGTTCAGGGCGGCGGTGGTATGGGCCGCCGTGTACAGCAGGGCCGCGAACAGCGTGGCGCCGGTAAGGGTTGCCGAAAGGTAGTAGCGAAAGTGGGCCTTGATGGCCGGCCAGTCCCGGCGCAGGCCGCCGTAACAGAACGGCAGGATCATGGCGCTGGCCAGCAGCCAGCGCAGCATGGCCATGGCGACCGGCGGCATCTGGTCGTTCAGGGTGCGGGCCACAATAAAGTTGCCGCTCCATAACAAAGTGGCCCCAAGGGCGTAAAGGGCGCCGCCCGCGTTCATACGCGGCGCGGCAATGCTGCGGGTGTGGCCGTTCTGGTTTGGCATGGCTGGTTTATATATGTTGCGCCTTTATCTTGCCAGACGTTTTTCCCGTTGCTATGCTTTAAAAAAATCGGATGAACCACCTCCTGGCCGGCCGGCCCCGCCTGAGCGGGGGAGGTCCGTTTTTCCGTTTTGCAAGGAGAGAGAGCTTATGAGCGTTAATGTAACCTGGCACGGACATGCGAATTTCCAGATTGAAAGCCAGGGTGTAAATATTTTGATCGACCCGTTCTTCACCGGCAACCCCAGGGCCGGCCTCGCCTGGGACCAGGCCCCCCGGCCGGACGTGGTTCTGGTAACCCACCTGCACGGCGACCACGCCGGCGATGCGGTGGATTTGTGCCGGAAGTACGGCGCGAAGCTCGGCACCGTGGTCGGAGCCGGGGAAAAACTGATGGAAGCCGGCGTGCCGCAGGCCCAGATTATCGGCGGCGGCGGGTTCAACATTGGCGGAACGGTTGAACATGGCGGAGTGAAATTCACCATGACCGAGGCTTTCCATACCAGCGAGTCCGGCGCGCCGGTGGGCTTCATCATCACGCTGCAGGACGGCTTTACCATCTACCACGCGGGCGATACCGGCATTTTCCGCAACATGAAGACTTGGGGCGAGCTCTATTCCATTGACCTCGCGCTGTTGCCCTGCGGCGGCTTTTATACCATGGACGCCCGCCAGGCCGCCCTGGCCGCCGCCTACCTGAAAGCCGCCGTGGCCGTGCCCATGCATTGGGGCACTTTCCCGGTGCTGATCCAGGACCCGAAGGCCTTTGCGGCGGAAGTCGCCGCCAGCGCGCCGGATTGCAGCCCGCTGCTGATGCGGCCGGGCGAGACAGCCAGTTTTGACCGTTAACATATTTCATCAGCTATCGGAGTTTTGATGTCACAAACAAATTTCAGTGACCTGAACCTTTGCAAGGAATTGCTCAAAGGTGTGGTTGACCTTGGCTTTGAAGAGCCTTCTCCCATTCAGGCCCTAGCCATCCCGCTGGTGCTGGAAGGGCGCGATTTGGTGGGCCAGGCCCAGACCGGCACCGGCAAAACCGCCGCCTTCGGCCTGCCGGCCCTGCAAAAAATAAACGCGCGCAGCAAGAAAACGCAGGCGCTGGTACTCTGCCCCACCCGCGAACTGGCCGTGCAGGTGGCCGGCGAAGTAAGCGCGCTGGCGGCCCATTTGCGCGGCATTGCCGTGCTGCCGGTGTATGGCGGCCAGGCCCTGGACCGGCAAATCCGCGCCCTGCAGCGCGGCGTGCAGTTTGTGGTGGGCACGCCCGGCCGGGTGCTGGACCACCTGGAACGCGGCACTCTGAACCTGGAGCACCTGGAGCTTCTGGTGCTGGACGAGGCCGACGAAATGCTGGACATGGGCTTTCGGGAAGATATCGAGAGCGTGCTGACCGAAGCGCCGGAAAACTGCCAGAAAATCTGTTTTTCCGCCACCATGCCCAAAGATATTCTTTCGCTGATCCAAAGCCACATGCGCGAGCCGGAGTTCGTGCGCATCCAGCGCAAGGAAATTACCGTCGCGGAAATAGAGCAGGTCTATTACGAGGTGCGGCCGTACCGCAAGGCCGAGTCGCTCTGCCTGGTGCTGGACGTGCAAGACTTCAACAAGGGCATCGTATTCTGCTCCACCAAGCTGGGCGCGGACGAACTTGCCAGCCAGCTCATGGCGCGCGGTTATCAGGCGGACGTCCTGCACGGCAACCTTTCGCAGGGGCAGCGCGACCGGGTGATGGGGCGCTTTCGCGGCGACAGCCTGGACCTGCTGGTGGCCACGGACGTGGCGGCGCGCGGCCTGGACATTGACGACGTGGACATTGTGGTCAACTTTGACGTGCCTTTTGACGTGGAAAGCTACGTGCACCGTATCGGCCGCACCGGTCGGGCCGGGCGGAGCGGCAAGGCCATAACGTTTGTCACGGCGCGCGAATCTTACAAAGTGCGCGAAATTTCCCGCTACACCAAGGCCGAGATCCGGCGCGGGCAGTTGCCCAGCAAGCGCGAGGTGAGCGACCTGAAAACCACCCGCCTGCTGGGCGAGGTGCTGGCCAGCGTGGAAGCCATGCGCGAAGCGCGCCAGGACTTCAAAAAGGCGGACCGCTACACCTTGCTTCTGGAGTCGCTGGTGGATGACGAGAGCAGCGAAATGGACGTGGCCGCCGCTCTCCTGAAAATGCTGATCGAGCGCGACCAGATTTGGCCTTCGGCCGCCGAACTGGAAGCGGAAAAGCGCGAGCAGGAAGAGCAGATGCGCCGCTACGAAAGCCGCTCCGACAAGGGCGCGCGGCCGGGCGGCCACAGAGACGAGCGCGCGGCGCGCGAAGGGCGCGGCCCGGTCAAAACTCGCGGCCGCCGGCCCAACATGGCCCGCTTGTTCTTCAACTTGGGCAGCAAGGGCCGGGTTACCCCCTCGGACTTCGTGGGCGCCATTACCGGCGAAACCGGCCTGCCCGGCCGGGTGGTGGGCGACATTGAAATCCATGACCGCTTTTCTTTTGTGGAAGTGCCCGAGGAACACGCCGAAACCATCATGAAAGCCATGAGCAAGACGCAGATCCGCGGCCTGCGCGTGGCGGTGGATATCGCCAAACCGGTGTAAAAAGGCCGTTTTTGCTCCCTGGATTGCGGGTAGCGGTTTATAAAAGGCGGAGCGCGAGTTCCGCCTTTTATTTTGTCGTTCCAGCTCTCAAGATTTGCCGAAATCGGACGATATGTGAGCACGAGGGGAAATACGCATGGCAAAGCCGTATCTGATGGAACGCTTTATGAAAACATTTCGCATGAGCGCGCACCTGGCAATGCTTTTGGCTTTGTGCTTCGTGTCGGTGCTGTTCGGCTGCTCACGCCCGAATATCCCCGCTGCCGTGGCCTACAAAAAGCCGGAAGCCCAGTTCCAGCTCCAGGTCCAGGCCACCGCCCATTGGCGCGAAGTCGCCGCCGACGTGGGCGAGCGGGTGGTAATAGCCCACACTGACCGGCCGGACATCCACAACCGGCCCATTTTCATCGCCATGCCCAACAACCGGCCCTTCAGCCTGGCTTTTTACAACCTGCTGCGCACCGAACTGGTTTCGCGCGGCCTGCAGGTTTCCTACAACCGCGAACCCGGCGGACTGGTGCTGGAGTATACGATTCAGACCGTGCTCTTCAACCCTTCGCGCGGCGATAATGACCGGAGCAACGCCAGCCCATCGGAGCACGAGGTCATTGTCAACTCCCGCATGTTTTACCAGAACCGTTTTGTCATGCACTGCTCGGCCGTGCGCTACATCAACGATGACGACCTGGCGCTCTACCTGGATCCGCAGGCGGCCGACCCCATGTCGGAAAGCGGCCGCGACATCAGAGTCGTCAACAAGTAGGAGCGGGCCATGAAGCAGAACGATAACGAACCGCGGTTGATTCACCCGAAAAAAATTTCGCTCGGTCTGGCCCTGCTGGCGAGCGTGTTCCTGACCGCCTGTTCATCCGGCCCGCTGTCCTTTTTTGCTTCCGAACCGGAAGAAAAAGCCACGGCCGTTACCCGCAGTTCCTCCACGCCGCCGCTGCCGCACGCCTACGTGGCCGACCAGCCGGACGGCGCCATGCTCCTGGAGGAAAATACCAAGGCCGGCGACGCGCTGGCCGAGCAGCTTCTGCTGCGCCTGGGCTCGGGCAGCGGCGTGCTGGCGGCCAGCCTGGTGGAACTGGGCGACCTGGACAAAGCCTCGCTCTTCGGACAGGTGAGCAGCCAGCAAATCGGCTCGCGCCTGAGCCAGCATGGCTTCAAGGTGCTGGAAAGCCGCTTGGCGGCGGACCTGCGCCTGGGCAAAACGGAGGGCGAGTTCATGCTCACCCGCGAAAGCGCCCGGCTGCTGTCCCAGAGCCATAACGCCTCGTCCGTGCTCCTGGGCGTGTATTCGGAAGCCCAGGAACGGGTTTACGTGTCCGCGCGGGTGGTGCGCCTTAACGACAACGCGGTCATCGCCGCCTATGAATATTATTTGCCGAAAAGCGACGACGTGCTGGCCCTGCTGGCGCCCGGCGGGGCGGACCGGGCCAGGGCGCGCAGCAGCCATGAACAGGTTTGGGCCGGTATGTCGGCCAGGGAAAGAGCCTTTCAGAAGTAGGCTCTCCAGGTTGGATGACAAATTTGCCTTCTCCATGAAAGGCGGCCGAGGCGTTCCTGGTGCGGGGGCGTCTCAAAGAAACGCCACACCACGCTCGGGCGGGGTGTGGCGTTTTCTTAGGCCAGGGCGGCCAGAATTTCTTCCTGAACTTTTTTGTAGAAAGGGATTTCCAGGTGCGCGCAGTGCCCGGCGCCGGGCAATTCCACCAGCCTGGCCGGGCCGGGAATGCGCTTTACCATCTTGCGGACGTTTTCCAGGGAAACGTAGTCGTCGTTGCTGCCGACCAGCACCAGGACGGGGCGCTCAAGCTTGAGGCCCTCGGCCGGCAGGATGGTTTTGGCTGCATCCTGGCAGAGTTCGCGGCGGCCGCCGTTGGGCACGTCGTGGTTGTCATACTTGCTGATGTTGGCTTGCCAGAGTTCCACCACGGCCGGATCCACGATACTGTAGTCAATCTGTCCGTCCGGGAGTTTTTGCCAGTCCTCCGGAGCGCCGGCGGGCGGATTTTCCTTGAACGGCGCCACTTCCACCTGTCCCAGGCCATTGGCGATGGGGGCCAGCAGAATCAGGGTGCGCACTTTGCCCGGGTTCTTGCCGGCGTAAGTGCCGGCAATGACCGTGCCGTAACTCCAGCCGGCAATGTCGATGCTGGCGAGGCCGGTTTCCTTGAGGATGTAGTCCATGGCAGCGGCAAAATCCTGGGCGCAGTAGGCGGAATCGGTAACGTAGCCGTCGCTGACCTGTTGCGAGCGGCCGTAACCCGCCGAATCCAGCGCCCAGACGCAGTAGCCGGCCTTGGCCAGGCGGCGGGCCAGACTGTAGTCTTTCACGTTCAGGTCGTGTTGGTGCGAAGAAAAAGTCATGGTGTGCGCGAACAGGATGTGCCGATCCGGTCGGTGTTCTTTTTTGGCGTGAAATTTCTGGAAGAATAGCTTGATGCCGTTTCTTTCCAGCGGGATGACTTCGGTTGCAAAATCGCTGTCGTTATAAATGCTCTGCGAGTTCATGGCGCTCCCCTTTTTAAGGTGTACCTATATCAGGCTTTCAAAAACAAAGTTGTAAATGCGTCGAATGGTCAGGGAAAGCTTGAGCTGGAGCACTTTGCGGTTGTCCAGATCCTGGCTCAGGTTGCCGGCCAGGTAAATGGCCAGAGGGGTGAAGTCGGCGCTTTTTTGCGGCTCCAGCACTTCCCAGAACAGGTTGATGCGCTCCACAAGCTTTTTGCGGCCGCCGCCGTCGCCCAGGATGCGGGAGCCGGCCATGAAGTCGCGGTAAACTTCCTCCTGTTGGTCCGGGAAGGACTTTTCCAGGGAAAGGCGCCACATGACCACGCAGACAGCCCTGAAGTCGCGGATAGCGCGCCCGCGTTTGAAAATCGAACCCAGTCCGTGTCCGATTTCGGTAATTTCGGCTTTCAGATCCAGCGAATCCATGGCCGCTTCAAAGCGTTGGATGATATCCGCGTTGCTGTAAAAGGCGCGCGAAATCCTGTTCTCGGGCGTCGCTCCCTCCTGACCCGCAATTTTTGCATCGGCGTCAGAATCAGGCATGGTTCAGTCCTTTAGTTGTTCGCTAATCTGAAATTTGGACGTGCTAGTTTCTTGGCGTTCCGCCAGTCTTTCTTCTGCGCTGCCGACCGCGCCCGGCCGGGGCGCTTTTTGCGGAGGCGTTCGCTGCCGGGCGCCGTTCGCCGGCCGGTTCCGCCTCGCCGGCGAGGCCGGGAATGACGGCATGCAGGCTTTGCTGGTATTCCTCGTCCAGGAGCATGGCCAGAAGCGGCAGCGAATCCTCTTCCTGGGCCAGTTGCCTGGCCAGCGGCAGGAAGCGGCGCAGGCGCTCTTTTTGCAGGCCGGTGAGCTTGCGCAGGCGGCCTTCCAAAAGGCTGGTCAGGCGTTCGCCCACCACGGTCGCCACCTGGGCATCGCCGGGTATTTCCCTTTCCTTGAATTCGATTTTGTAGTGCCTGGCAATGCGGCCCAGTTCCATTTTTTCCATCACGTCCACGAGCGAGATGACCGTGCCGCCGGCTCCGGCCCGGCCGGTGCGCCCGGACCGGTGGATGTATGACTCCTGATCTTCCGGCGGCTCGTAGAGCACCACGTGGGAAAGTTCGGGGATGTCGATGCCTCTGGCCGCCACATCGGTGGCCACCAGGAAGCGCAGGCGCCCTTCGCGCATGCTGATCAGCGTTTTTTCACGCTGCGCCTGGGAAAGGTCCGAGGAAAGCTCGGCGGCATTGTAGCCGAAGCCCTGCAACACGGCGGTGACGTAGTGCACGTTGGCCCTGGTGTTGCAAAAAATTATGGCCGCGCTGGGGCTTTCCAACTCCAGAACGCGGATGAGCGCCCGGTCTTTTTCCATGGGTTTGACCGCGTAGAAAATGTGCTCCATGTCCGCGATATGCACCTGGTTCTGGCTCAGGCTGAGCAGTTGCGGGTCGGCCATGAATTCGCGGGCCACCCGCAGCACCTGGGGCGGATAAGTGGCGGAAAAGAAATGCGTGGGCACGCGCCGCTTGGGCAGGTAGCGCTGCACGTCTTTCATGTCCGGGTAAAAACCAATGGAGAGCATGCGGTCCGCCTCGTCCAGTATAAGCATACGCAGCGCGTTCAAGTTGAAATTGCGGCTTTGCAGGTGGTCGAGAATACGGCCGGGGGTGCCCACCACCAACTGCGCTCCCGCCGCCAGGGCGTCTTTTTGCTTGCCGTAGCCGACGCCGCCGTAACAGGCCACCGCTTGCAGGCCGCTGCCCGCGAACAGGGTGCCGGCTTCGTGTTCCACCTGCAGGGCCAGTTCGCGGGTTGGAGCCAGGACCATGGCTTGGCATTCCTTACGTTCCGGGTCAAGCCGCTCCAGAGCCGGCAGCAAGAAGGCGCCGGTCTTGCCGCTGCCGGTGCGCGACTGCACCATAATGTCCCGCCCGGCCAGGAGGTAGGGCAGGGCGCGCGACTGCACCGGCATAAGGCTGGACCAGCCGGCCCGGGCTACGGCGTCGCGCAGGCTTTGCGGCAGATCTTCCAGGGAAACGGGCGGCAGGGAGTTGTCTGGTTCGTGATGTTCAGCGTCGAAATTTTCCATATATATTCCAGTTATAGTGCGTAGCTAGCAGCGAGTGTACATTCAGAGCGCTCGTGGGGGCCTTTTTGGCCGGTTGCCGACATACGCGACGAGTTTAACAGAAGGGGACTGGTTGGACAAGGATTGAATCGGATTGATTTGGGCTCTTCATCGGTCAATTCATGTGCTACATAATTCGGTCGTATCATTTGCTCGCGATATCACAATTCACTGAACTTGACGCACACAACTGTAATAGTCACGGTAATTCTCAAAAGCATGCTTGTAAAATAAACTACTAATCTGTGATGCCGGTTTGGCTTGTCATCTTTGCGGCGCTGGCGAGGAACGTCTGGCTGATGATCCTATTTTAGCCGGACGGCTTCTTGAATCTTTTGTTGCCGGCGAGCTGCTGAAACAGAGCGATTGGACGGAGCATCCGGTGTCGCTGTTCCATTATCGCTCGCAAAGCGGCGAAGAGGTGGATGTGATTTTGGAGGACAGGTTCGGCCGCGTGGCGGCCGTGGAAGTGAAGCTCGCTGCCAGTGTGACCGCGCACGACAGCAAAGGCCTGGCTTCACTGCGCGATGCCTTGGGAGAGAGCTTTATCAGAGGTGTGGTCATTTATACCGGCCGGGAAGTCATCCCGATGGGCGACAGGATATTTGCCGTACCCATTGGGATGATGTTCTCAGGGTAATCTTACGGATGGGATGCATAGCGCGTAGTCAATGGTTGCACCACTGTACCATCCGATGAGAGTGGTGGATTCTGGAAGACACCTTGTTTTCTTCTTGGCTCGGTGCTATCTTTTTCCATGGTTTAGGAAACGCGGCTTAACGGTCTTTTTGCTCCCTACACGAACACCAAGGCCGCTGCCGCCGGAAAAAACCGGCCGGCGGCGGTGAACATATTGCGGAGATTTTTTATGTTGAAAATGCTTACCGCCTGCACCCGGGAAATTGACGATGCCGCCGCCGCGGCCAAGGAAATCCTGGCGCAGCTTGATCTGAAAAACAGCCTGCTGAAAAATGCCGTGGGCATTTTGACCTGCCATGCCTACTTTCTGCCCGAAGGCGTAGTCAAGGCCGTCTGCGACAAATTGCCTTTCGACATTATCGGCACCACCACCTTGGGCGCCGGCACCGACAAGGGCACGGACCTGGAAATCCTGACCCTGAGCGTCCTGACCAGCGACGATGTAAAATTTGCCGCCGTGCTCACGGATTCGCTGCAAACCGAGCAGGAAGCGCCCGTCCGGGTCGCCTGCGGCAGCGCCAAAGCGGCTCTGGGAAGCAGCGCGGGGACAGCTCCCTCCCTGGTGCTGGCCTACGCGCCCCTGTTGCAGCATGTGGGCGGCGAGCGACTGGTGCGCATCGTCAACCGGGTGATTGACGGCGCGCCCCTGTTCGGCACGCTTACCTGCGACCATAATTTCGACTTTCGCGATTCCCAGGTCATCTTCAACGGTCAGGCCTATCGCGACCGCCTGGCCCTGGTGTTCCTGTCCGGCCCGGTAAACTGCCGCTTTTTGACCGTTTCCGTGCCGGAGCGCTATGCCGAAAAGCAAAACGCCATCATTACGGAATCTGAAGTGAACGTTGTCAAAAAAGTAAACGGAGTGCCCGTTCTGGAATACCTCAAAACTTTGGGCTTCACCCGTGAAAACGGCCTGGAAGGCTCCAAATCAATCCCGGTCATCCTGGACTACAACGACGGCACCCCGGCCGTGGCCCGCTGCTTTTACATGATCTCGGACGAAGGCAACGCCGTGTGCGGCGGCGAAATGCCCACCGGAGCCACCTTCGCCCTGAGCAGCATGGATGCCGACGACGTGCTCCTTTCGGCCGAACAGGCTCTGGACAAAGCCGCGAGCCTGGGCGAGTGCAACGGCATGCTGATTATCCCCTGCATCGTGCGCAGCGTCACCCTGGGCGTGGACCAGTTGTCCGAAGCCAGGCGGGTGGCCGGGAAGCTCGGCGGCAAGGCGCCGTACCAGCTCTGTTACTCGGGCGGCGAAATCTGCCCGGTGTACCAGCCGGACGGCAAGACCGTGAACCGCTTCCACAACTTCAGCTTCGCGGTCTGCCTGTTTCAATAGCGAAAAAACGGCGCCGTTTGCCATACTGAATAAAGCCAAGACAACATATCAGAAGACAAAAAAATATGGTGCAGAACATAGCGCGGCCCGCGCAGCTTTCTAGGCCGCTCTCTCCAGAGGACGAACTGGCCGCCTTGCGGAAAGACTACCGCAAGCTGGAACGCCAGTTGGCCAGTCTGCAAAGAGCGGTGGAGATGGACCGGATCACCCAGATCTCCAAGGTCAGGCTCAGTGAAACCATCGCCGCGGAAAAGCTCCGGCAGGAAAAGTACATGAACCTGCTTCTGGAGAACTGCCCGGACATCATCATCCTGCTCGACCAGGCCGGCAACTTCGCCTATTGCACCGAGACTTTCCTGCAGCGCTCCGGCATCGCCAATATCGGCCTGGTGGCCGGCCGCCACTGTCGCGAAGTTTTCCGCGAGACGGCTTCTCAGGCATGGCTGGACAAGACCGGGGATCTGTTCCGTCAGGCCGTAGCTGAAAAAAGGGCGGTGGCCTTCGAGGACAGCCTGGACCTCGGTCGGCGGAATATGCCCCGGCATTACAGCATCCAGTTCACTCCCATGGTGGACGACCACGGCGCTACCGAAGGGGCCATGCTCCTGCTGCACGACCTGACCGAAGTGGCGCAGGCCAAAGAGGAAGCGGTGCGGGCCAGCACGGCCAAGTCCGACTTTCTGGCGAACATGTCGCACGAAATGCGTACGCCCATGAACGCCATCATCGGCATGACCACCATCGCCAGGGGCACGGACGACCCGGCCAAGAAAGACTACTGCTTGGAAAAGGTAGACGAGGCCTCAAAGCACCTTTTGGGCGTAATCAACGACATTTTGGACATGTCGAAAATAGAGGCCAACAAGTTCGAGCTTTCCCCCTCGGAGTTCAAGTTCGAGCGCCTGCTGATGCGCGTGACCAACGTGGTCACCTTCCGCATTGACGAAAAGCAGCAGGATTTGATCGTCAAATTGGACGAAAGCATCCCCGGTTCCATAGTGGCCGACGAGCAGCGCCTGATCCAGGTAATCACCAACCTGCTTTCCAACGCCGTAAAGTTCACGCCCGAGGGCGGCACAATCACCCTGAGCGCCGCCAAACTCGATGAAGGCTGCGACGGCGAATGCACGCTCGAAATCAAGGTGAGCGACAACGGCATTGGCATTGCCCCGGAGCAGCGGCAAAAGCTGTTCCGTTCCTTTGTCCAGGCCGACGGCGGCATTGCCCGGCGTTTTGGCGGCACCGGCCTGGGTCTGGCCATTGCCAAGCGCATCGTGGAGATGATGGGCGGCGAGATTGCGGTGGAGTCCGAACTCGGGCGAGGGTCGACTTTTACGTTCACGGTGAAGGTACGGCGCAACAGCAACGAAAATTACCGCCTCCTGCCCGGCGACGTTACCTGGAAGAACCTGCGCGTGCTTCTGGTGGACGACTCCGAGGACATTCGCGAATATTTCCTGGCCATATCCCAGTCGCTGGGCCTCAACTGCACGGTGGCGGCGGACGGATTTGCGGCCTGCGACCTGATTGAAGCCAACCGGGACAACCCTTTCCACGTCGCCTTCGTGGACTGGAAAATGCCGGGCATGGACGGCGTGGCCCTGGCCCGTAAAATTACCGGCGCCGTGGGCTGCAAGACGGTGGTGATCATGATTTCCGCCAACGAGTGGAGCGCCATAGAAAAAGAGGCCAGACGGGCCGGAGCTTCCAAATTCCTGCCCAAGCCGCTCTTTCCCTCGCGCATCGCCGACTGCATAAACGAAATCCTGGGGCAGAGCCTTGGCTCTTCGGACGCGGCGCCAGCGCCGGACCTCATGCACTCCGACGAAGGAATATTTGCGGGCAAACGCATTCTCCTGGCCGAAGACATTGAAATCAACCGGGAAATTGCCATGTCCCTGCTGGAACACACCGGCGTGGCCATCGACTGCGCCGAAAACGGCCTGATCGCCTACAACCTGCTTAAAGACCATCCCGAAACCTACGATCTGGTCCTTATGGACATCCACATGCCCGAGCAGGACGGCTATGAGACCACGCGCCGCATTCGCGGGCTGGAGGCGTCCCGCGCCCGCCGCATTCCCATTGTGGCCATGACCGCCAACGTGTTCAGGGAAGATGTGGAAAAATGTCTGGCCGCCGGCATGGACGACCACCTGGGCAAGCCTCTGGACGCCCTGGAAGTGCTGGCCAAGCTGAAAAGGTACCTGTAAACAACCTGAAACTGCCATCACGGCGCGGAGCACGAGCATGGACAAGGCGGCTTTTGAAGCGCAGTTGCGCGAATGGCGGCACCACCTGCATGCCAACCCGGAAAGCGCGTTTGAGGAACATGACACTGCGGACTATCTGGCCGGCGAACTAGCGGCCATGGGCTTTGCGGTGCACCGCGATATCGGCCGCACCGGCCTGGTGGGCTGCCTTAAAGCGGGCGACGGCCCGAATTTTGTCGGCATCAGGGCCGACATGGACTGCATAAAACTGACCGAGCACGGCGACCTGCCCTACAAGTCGAAAACGCCGGAGCGGATGCACGCCTGCGGGCACGACGGGCACATGACCATGGCTCTGGGCGCAGCACGGCTCCTGTCCGAGCGGCGCAACTTCAGCGGCACGGCCTGCCTGGTGTTCCAGCCGGCCGAAGAGCCTGGCTACGGCGCGCACGCCATGCTCAAGGACGGCCTGCTAAAGAAATTCCCGCTTAAGGAAATTTACGGCCTGCACAACTGGCCGGGCCTGAAGGCCGGCGCTTTCGCCACCCGCCCCGGCGGTTTCATGGCCAGCGAGGACAATTTCGTCATCCGGATTATCGGCCGGGGCGCGCACGCCTCGCGTCCGCACATGAGCCGCGACCCGCTGGTGATCGCGGCCGAAATTATCCTGGCCCTGCAAACCATTGTGGCGCGTAATATCGAGCCCAGCCAGCCGGCGGTCATTTCCTGCACAGAACTGCATACCGACGGCGTCCGCAACGCCATACCCGGGTTTGTGGAAATCAAGGGCGACACCCGCAGCTTCTCGCCCGAGGTACAAAAGCTCCTGGAAGAGCGCATGCGCGCCATTTGCGAAGGGCTCTGCGCCCTGAACAACGCCACCTGCGAGTTTGAATACACCCACGAGTTCGCGCCCACCATCAACAGCCGCGATTGCGTGGCGCACGCGGTGGAAGCCGCCGCGAACATCGCCGGGCCGGGCAAAGTGGAGGGCAACGCGCCGCCAGGCACCGCTTCGGAAGATTTTGGCGCCTTTCTGGAGAAAATTCCCGGCTGCTTTCTGGTTATCGGCAATGGCGACGAGGGCAAGGGCTCCACGCCGCTGCACAACTCGCGTTACGACTTCAACGACGACATCCTGGCGACCGGCGCCGAGTTCTTTGCGGAAGTAATCCGCCTGCGCCTGCCCGCTTAAATACCCGCTTGACAGACCGCAACAAGGAGAGACGGACGTGATCGATTTGACCATCAACACTGAAAACCTGGCCCGGAATATCGAACTGGCCCGGCAGCGCAATGTCGTCATCCCCACCTTCCAGCAGATGAAACACCCGGAAACCCTGCCGGAAAAAATCAAAGTCAGGATAAAAAACGTGGGGCTCTGGGATATCGACCCGCTAAACCTGTTCCGCGTCACCTGGAAAAACGAGCCCAAGGAACACGGCGGGCAGTTCGGCCAGACCAACTATATCGAGTTGCCGCAGGAACTTACCGGCGTCAGGGCGCGCATCATCTGCCTGGTCGGCAAGTGGTTCCCCACCGGCTGCCACAAGGTAGGGGCCTCTTACGGGTGCCTGGTGCCCCGTCTGGTAACCGGGCAGTTTGACGCCGTGAACCACAAGGCGGTCTGGCCCTCCACCGGCAACTACTGCCGGGGCGGCGCCTTTAACTCCAAGCTGCTTTCGGTTTACTCCGTGGCCATCCTGCCCAGGGGCATGAGCAAAGAGCGCTTTGACTGGCTGGAAACCATCGCCAGCGAGATAATCGCCACTCCAGGCACCGAAAGCAACGTCAAGGAAATTTTCGACAAAACCCGGGAGCTGCGCACCACCCGCGACGACGTGATGATTTTCAACCAGTTCGAGGAAATGGGCAACCACCTCTGGCACTACGAGGTCACCGGCAACGCCATTGCCGAAACTTTTGAAAGAATAAAAGGCAGCAAAAACGGCCGCCTGGCCGCCGCCTGCTTCACTTCCGGCTCGGCCGGCACCATCGGCTGCGGCGACTTTCTCAAGGAAAAATATCCGAACATGAAACTGGCCGTTGGCGAGGCGTTGCAGTGCCCAACCCTTTTGAACAACGGCTACGGCGAGCACCGCATCGAGGGCATCGGCGACAAGCACGTGCCCTGGATCCACAACGTCAGGAATACCGACATGGTCATCGCCATTGACGACGACGACAGCCAGCACCTGCTCCGGCTGTTCAACGACCCCCAGGGCAAACAGTTCCTGAAGGAAGAAGCCGGCGTGGCGGCGGAAGTTGTGGACAACCTCGACCTGTTCGGCATTTCCGGCATCGCCAACCTGCTTTGCGCCATCAAGACCGCCAAGTATTACGAACTGGCCGAGGATGATATCGTGGCCACGGTGCTTACGGATTCGGCCGTCATGTACGGTTCGCGCATCAAGGAACTGGCCGGGGCCGAAGGCGCCTATTCCCTTACCCGGGCGGCTGCCGATTTCGGACGGCATCTGCTCGGGGTGCGCACGGACGCGATGGAAGAGCTCGGCTACCGGGGGCGCAAGCGCATTCACGACCTCAAGTACTACACCTGGGTGGAGCAGCAGGGCAAAACCGCGGCTGAACTCGACGATTTGTGGTACGACTGCGAAGGCACCTGGGGCGCGGTGCATAAAACCGCGCCGCAAATCGACGAACTGATCGAGGACTTCAACAGGCGTACCGGTCTGATTTGACAGAACGGCCGGCAAAGCCGCCCTGTTTCAGGCCTGTTACCCTGCGTACTGCCGGCCGCACATAGTTGCGCCCGCGCTTCGCCGTCAATCGCCCAACCGGATGCTTTTCAGCCATTCGGCCACCTCGTTCTGCGCGCTGCCCGCGCGTCCGCCCCTTACGGCCAGCCCGGGCAGCACGGTGGCGCCGGGGCAAAGCGCCTTCAGGTCGGCCATGCTCTTGCCAAGGCCGCTGCCTTCATGGGTGATGAAGGGCACAACCGTTTTGCCCGTAAAGTCATGCCCGGCCAAAAAACCCCGCACCGGCGCGGCAAAGGTGCCCCACCAGATGGGCGAGCCGACAAAAATCACGTCATATTGGGCGATGCTCTCAATTCCGTTTTTAAGAGGCGGAAAATAATTGGCCTCCAGTTCCTTTTTGGCCTGTTCGGTACTTGCCCGATAGGCCTCCGGGTAGGGGTCGACCGTTTCCAGTTCCACAATGTCGCCGCCAACCCCGGCCTGAATAATCCCGGCCAGGTCGCGGGTATTGCCGGTGCGCGAATAAAAGACCGTCAGCACTTTTTTACCCCCCGCATTTGTAGCGGCTCCCGCCGGCGGCGCCGGGGCGGCCATAACCGCTATGAAGCCCACGGCGAGCATTTTAACCAGGTTGCGTTTGAAAACACCTTTCTTTTCCGCTTTTTCTGACTCAGCTGGATTGTTCATGTAACCTCACTCCGCGCTGTTTGTTCGTTGATATTTGTTCTTACTCCGTCAGCGGCAGCTAATGTAGACACATTCCGGCAAAAGCCCGCCGGCTGATGATTTCAAAAACCCTGTCGGCTACCGCGCGCGGCGAAAATTCCGGGCGCGGCGCGGGGGTTGGCAGGCGGATCGGCGCTCCCGGCTGCGGTAGGCGCTGTAAAACCGCCTGGAGGAGCGCCGCCGGGTCTTCCCGGCCAACGATCGCGTCGGCCGGCGGGTTCAAACACTCGACGGCGCCGTTATTCCCGCCCAGGCAGACGATGGGCAGGCCGGCCAGCTTGGCCTCGACCACCACCCGGGGGAACGAATCCACTCTGCTCGTGCAGAGGAACAGGGAAGAACAGGCGTAAAGCGGCCACATTTCGCCCACCCGGCCCAGAAAATGGAGCCGGGCGCCGGTTTCCCGCGCGGCTTCCCGCAGCGCTTCAAGCAAAGCCTCATCTTCGTCCGTACTGGCGCCGCCCGTCCAGGCAAAAGTCACGTCCGCCCGCCGGGCCGCCAAAGCGGCCACCCGGGCGAAGATATCCGTTCCCTTCACCTTTGAAATATAGCCGCAGCCCAGCACCAGCGGTCCCGCCGCCGGCAGGGCCAAAGAGCGCCTGACCGCTGCGGCTTCGGCCTTGGTCAGTTTGACCGCCGCCGCGTCAACCGGAGTGCCGGTCACTTCCAGGGCCAGGCCGGCCGGGGGCGGCTCATGCTCTTCCAGGTAGGAGGAAAGCCTTTCCCCGCAAAAACGCGACGAGGTCATCACCGCCGCCGCTTCCCGGCAGAGCTGGTCAACTTCGTTGTTCTTCCAGAAGAACGGCAGGAAGCCGGGCAACTCGTGAATCCAGGGGATTGCCGGAATGCCGGCCAAGCCGGCCAGCGTGCTGAAATATTTGGGAATGGTTATGGTATTGGGCACCAGACATTTTTGTTTGCCGGGCAAGGCGGCAAATCCCTGGATGATCTGCATGGCGGAAAACATCGGAAAGCGGGTGGCCCGCCGCACTTCGTGCATTGGAAGCGCCCGGCTTGCGGCGCGAAAATCGTCCTCCATGGGGCCGGGCAGCATCAGCAGCGACCAGAGCGTCAGGCCGGGCTTTTTCGCAAGCTCCTGCATGGCCTGCAACAGGGTGAGCGAAGCCCCGGTGCGCAGGAGCTCATGCACCACAAACACAATGTGGGCTTGTTCGCGGAGCGGCCCGCCATTGTCCGCCAGCGGCGCGCTCCAGGGCAATTCCAGAAACGGGACCGCCTCCACCCTGTCGAAATAGCGCTTTGCATAGCGGGCCAGCAGTTCCGGGCCGAACGACAAAGGGGCGCCTTTTAGGCCGGTGAAAATACCATAAGAGAAAAAGTGCGCCACCGGGTTGCAGTCGGGAATGCCGGCGCAGTAGCGGCGGTGGTACCAGGCCGGATCAAAAAAATCCGAAACCTTCCGTTGCTCGCGCAACGCAAAGCGGCAGCAATGCTCGAATGGCGACAGCGGCAGGCCCGCCGCATCCGGGTTCAGCCTGATGTATTCATCGTCGGAATAGCACAGAGATGCTTGCGCTTTATGGTAAAGCGCCTGCATGAACCGGCTGTCGGCCAGCCGCCCGTTGGTGCATTGGTATTGGTCCACCCGCTCTCCATCCCAAGGGTTCAGGCACGCTTATAACAGAAACGGCCGCCGCGGGAAACGAAAAACAGAGCGGCGCAATCCGGCTCCCCTCCGCCGGAACCGCTCCGGCGCGGGGAGCCGGATTGGGTCAACCACGCAGTTCGTCCATGACGACACGCAGTTCCTGGGCCATGCGGGACAGATCCTGAACGGCGGACGACGACTGCACCATGCCGTCGGCCGTCTCGCCGACGATGTTGTTAATGTCGTCTATGCTCCGGGCTATTTCCTCCGAGGTGCTGCTTTGCTGTTCCGCGGCCGTGGCGATGGAGGCCATAACCTGGGAGGTGGCGGCGGCCAGGGCGACAATTTCCTGCAAAGCGCCGCCGGAGGTGTTGGCCAGTTTCGCCGCCTCCGCAATCTTTACCCCGGCGCTTTCCACATGGGCGAGGTTGTCCCTGGCGGAGCTCTGGATGGCCGTAATACTGTCGCCGACCTCGTGGGTGGCGTGCATGGTCTTTTCGGCCAGCTTGCGCACCTCGTCGGCCACCACGGCGAAACCGCGCCCGGCCTCGCCGGCCCGGGCCGCCTCGATGGCCGCGTTCAAGGCCAGCAGGTTCGTCTGGTCGGCGATGTCGGAAATCACGCCCATGACGTTCCCGATGTTTTCAGCCAGCCCGCCCAACTTCTGCATGTTCTCTTGCAGGCCGGCCGCGACGTTGTTCAAATCGTCCATGGATCTCACGACGTTGTTGACCAGCTCCGCGCCGGATTCCGCGTTACGGCGGGTGTTATCGCTCTGCTCCGAGGCTTTGCCGGCGCTGCCGGCCACTTCCAACACCGTGGCGTTCATTTGCGTCATGGCCGTGGCCGTGGATTCCATGCGCGACTTCTGGGTTTCCGCTCCCCGGGAGATTTGCTCGACCTGCGCGGCCAGCTCTTCCGACGCGGCCGCGACCCGGCTGGATATTGCGCTGGCCTCGTTGGCCGCCTGTTGAATTTTGCCGGCCTGCGCCTTGATAGCGGTCAGGTCTGTAATCAACTGCAACACCGAGGCCAACTCGCCCGAGGCCGTGAGCATGGGGATGACCGTATAGCTGATGTCCAGGTCCCGTCCCTGCGGGTGGGCCCTGGTTTCGCCGCTGGCGCTCTGCTTTGCGGCAACGGCCTTTTTCAAGCAGCAGTCATTGGAATGAAAATCATCGCGGGCAAAGAGGTCGAAGCAGGTTTTGCCTTCGTAGTTGGAACCGGCGATATTCCGGGCCACGGTGTTCAGGTAGCTGGCTTTTAAATCCTTGTTCAGCATGACCACCGGCGAGGGGATGTTTTCCAGCACGGTCAGGAAGCGGGCAAGAATGCCGTTGGTCCCTTTGATCAAGGTGGCGAATTCGCCGCGATACCTGGAGGGGTCGCCCTGGGCGGTGAGTTGCCCGGCCCCGATGTGCTTTTCCAGGCTTTGATACTCGGCCAGTATGGCTTTCAGCGCCTCGGGTATGGCTTTCATATCCGCGATCATTCGTCCGATCTCGCCGCCTTCCCTGACCTGGGAATCGGCATTAAAATCGCCGTCGGCGATTTTCCGCGCGTAGGCGCCGAGCCTGCCCAGCACCCTGGTCAGTCCGAGGACGATGAAAAATGCCACCGCGAGCGCCAGAACAAAGCCGGCGGCGGACAAAGCGAGTACCGTGGCACGAGCGGCCTCGGCCTCTTCCAGCGCTTTGACGCGTGTGGCCGCGCTTCTCTCCGCCGCGTCCTTCTCCCGCTCTTCCACGATGCCCAGAATGGTCTGGCTTACTTCCCTGTTTTTTTCGTTGCTCTCGTTCGCGGAAAGACCGGCGCGCTTCAATATGCCGAAAGAGGCCGCCAGCTTGCCGTAGGCGGCCCGCACCTCGGCCAGGCTCCTTTTGCCGGCCTCGCTTTGCACGATGGTTCCCAGGCGCGCGATCTCCTTGTCCGCTTCGGCCAGGGAGACTTCCGCCACCTTCAGGTTGCTCTCGGACAAAGTTTCCGCGAACAGGGCGGCGTACACCCGGGCCACCGCGACGGAATCAAGCACTTCGGTGAGGGTCTGTAAGGCCCTGACATCGCCGGCGGCCGTAGAGGAAGCGGCGATGTGTTCGAAGGCTTCGCGCATTTCGCCGGCCAGCGGAATGAAGGTTTTATAATATTGCTCGCGACAGGCCACGACGTCTTTGCGCAGGTCCAGAAAAAGCCTGCGGTATTCGGGGAGCATGCGCTGGACGTCCTGAATGGCGGAGCGTGTACGCTCCGAGAGCGCGAGCGGCAACATTTTTTCGGCCAGTCCGCTCATGGCGTCAAGGGCCTTTAGCGCCTGCTCGACTTCGGCGGGATCGCCGGAAATAATGAAGCGCGTGCGGTGGTAGGCGGCGGTGTAAACACGGGTGTTCATGTCGCTCAGCATGGTGTCGAGGCTGGCGATGTGCGCGTACTCGTCCAGGTCTTCCGAAGAGGTCCGGGCCGTTCTTTCTCCGGTGAACGCGAGCGCGAGCACGATGATCACCATGGCGGCGAACCCGCCGATGATTTTATATTTCGTCGTCATAACTCCTCCTGTTCGGGGCAGAAACGCCCAGGGGGCGCTGCGGCAACGGTTGCGATATTGGAAGTTTTGCCAAGGCGGACACAGCGTCCGGCGCGCGCAAATATGTTGAGGCTTTATCGTTTTCAGACGAGTTTGGAGACCAGCCGCTCCAGCGAAGTTAGCGCCTTGCGCAAATCCACCGCGCTTGACATCCCGGCGAGCGATACGCGCACGGCCTCCACAGGCGGTGTAGGCCCTACGGCAAAGCGCACCGAACTCATGACGCGCATGTTGCGCTTCGCCGCCTCGGTTTCCAGGTCCAGACCCTTCCAGAACGGTGGCAACTTCAACCAGGCGAACATGCATTCGTCCAGGCATTCAAAAACATGGTTCTCGAAAATCTTCCGGAACATGGCCACCCGCCGGGCCACCATGTCCCGTTTTGTCAGGATGGCGGCCTCGGCCAGCCCGGAGCGCAGGCACTCCGAGGCTATCTCGGCGTTTACGGTAGGGACGAACAGCATGGTGTCCGCCACACCCTGGGCGATTTTTCTGGCTATGCCCGGCGGCGCCGCCACGTAAGCCACGCGCAGGCCCGCCGCAAAGCCCTTGGACAGGCCCGCGATGTAAATACTTTCATCGGGCAGAAGCGCAGTGAGATGCCTGTCCGGTGCCCGGCTCAGCAAGCCGTATGAGTCGTTTTCGACCAGTTGCAGGCCGTGCTTGCGGATTACCTCCCGCAACTCCTGCCTGCGCGTGAAGGGCATCTCGCAGTTCGTCGGGCTCTGAATGCGGCCGGAAACATACAGGGCCTTGATGGTGTGCCGGCGGCACAGCGCGTCCAGTTCGTCCGGCAGCATGCCGGCGCTGTCCATGGGCACGCCTTCCAGACGCAGCCCGTTCCGCTGCGCCGCCGCCTTCATGCCGGTGAAAGTGAGATTATCCGTGGCGACGCGTTCCCCCGCTTTCAGTAGGCTGTTGCAGATCAGGAACAGCGCGTTCTGCGCGCCGGCGGTAATGACGATGTTTTGCGGCGGCACCTTGAGCCCGAAACGTGTAAGCCAGTCCGCCCCGGCCGCGCGGTGCTCGGGCAGGCCCTGCGGGTCCGAATAGCGCATCAAATCCAGGAGCCGGCGTTTGTTCAGAGTTTTTCGGATAACGGGCCAGAGGTCCGGATCCGCCACCGTCAGCGGGCGGGCAATGCCCATATCCCAGGCCAACTCTTCTTTGGTAACGTCCATGATGCTCGACTTTCTGCCGGCGTCCGCAGTCACAAAGGTGCCGCGGCCCACCACGGCGGTAAGCAGCCCGCGCCGCGCCGCTTCCTGGTAAATCCGGTTGACCGTTCCAGGAGTGACGCCAATGGTGTCCGCCAGTTTTCGGTGTGTGGGCATGCGCTCCCCGGAGCGCAGGTTACCTGCCAGAACATCGTTTTCAATAACGTCGGCTACCGCCAGATATATCGGCTTTGACATGTCAAAAGCATTTATTTTCCACATAAAAGACTCTCTTTAATGATTGCATTTCGCATTGACCTATATCAAAGTCAATGAATTTACTTTACTTATGGTGCAATTTAAAAAAATAATCATGTCATTTAATAAAGTTAAATATATATTACCGGATAATAATTGATATTTTATTTATAAAAAAATTAAAGCGGATCAAAAATAATTCTATAATTGTCTTAAAAATCGATTCATTCAAGAATAACAGCGAACAATTATTCAAAAAACCGACTGGCAGAGCAGCGCGGAGCAACTAGAGCGCTTCACGGTTCAAATGCTCGCTTAACAGCCGGAAAATCAGCCATGCGCCCATTATATTGTAAGAATTTTAAAGCAAATCATTGCAGAGAATTTCAAGTGTGAAATGCTCTATTGGCGCGGCGGTGGAAGAAAGACAGGAGCGGAGAGTTTTTGCATTGATGCGTAAAAATTGCATCGGTTCAATACGGCAAGCTGTAAAATTATTGAATACCCACGCCCGGCGAGCTAAAAAAGCTCCACCTCGGGATGAAGTAGAGCGAAAAGCCTGGCGGGCGGCCGATCTACCAGATGGGAGTGATGACGCCGCCCTCTTTTTTCAGCATGCCTACCAGAATGCTCAACCCCCGCTTGAGAGAGGCCATGTCTGAAGGGCCGGTCAGGGAAAGGCGGATGCAGTTCGGCGGGGGAAAGGCCCCCACCATGAAGTGGTCTACGGAAAATACCCGGACGCCGTTTTTTTCCGCCTGGCGTTCGAAATCGCCGGCCTTCCAGCCGGCGGGCAGTTGCAGCCAGGCGTAAATGCTCTCTTCGGAACAGGTAACGGCAAAGTCGCACATGATGTCGCGGAACATGGCGACCCGGCGTTTCATCTCCTTTTGTTTGCTTTTCAGCGAGCTCTCCAGCGCGCCGCCGGTTATGGCCTCGCAAGCCAGGGCGACGTTCAGCGGGGGCACGGCCAGGATATTGTCCACAATGGCCTGGGAGACACGGTTGTGCAGTTTTGTTGGCGCATGGATGAAAGCGACCTGTAGACCGCAAAAAATCGCCGGGCCGAGGCTGGCGAAATACACGATGGAATCGGGCATCATGGCGGCCAGAGGCCGGTTCTTCCGGCTGTTGAAAATGCTTAACGAGCCGTCTTCAATCACGGTCAGGTTATACCGGGCCACGATCCTGCTCAGGGCTTCCAGCCGCTCCGGCGAGGTATATTTGGCGCTCGGGTTCTGCGTGTTACCGACAAAATATACGCCGCGGATGGTTTGCGACGCGCACAATTCGTCCATACGCTCCGGAATGACGCCGTCTTCGTCAACCATAACGCCCTCAATCCCTATGCCCGCGCGCTGCATGAGCATGGTGATTCCCGGGGTGGTGAACTGGGCCACGGCAATCTTGTCGCCAGACGCGAACAGCCCGCTCAGGATGCTGTTCAGCGCATGCTGCTGGCCGCCGGCTACCAGCACGGAGTTGGCCGTGGCGTTCACGCCCGCGCGGCCCAGCCAGCCCGCGCCGACCTCCCGGTGATCCTGGCGCCCGAGCGGGAAAAAAGACTTGGCCAGATCTTCCAGGCCGCCGTCCTGCATGATCTTCTGCATGACGGGCCTGAAGCCGGGCTCTTCGTGAGTTAGCAGCCCGGGCACGCCGAGCTCTATACTATTTGGGGCGGCGCTTTCAGTAAAGGCGGGCAGAATTCCTTCCCGGACAAACGTTCCCCGTCCCACCATGCTTGTAACCAGGCCGCGCCGTCCGGCTTCGGCATAGGCGCGCGAAACCGTGGAAATTGTCACTCCAACTCTGGGCGCCAGCTCCCGGTGCGGCAGCAGCCGTTCGCCCGGCGCCAAATCGCCGGAAAGGACCGCCCGCTCCAGCGAGTCCGCTATGACGAGATAACGCGGCTGACCTCCTCTTGCCGGTATTTTGTAATCCCACATGCGCCGCCCTCCATGATTGTCGCGCTGCCTGGCAGCGACATTGAATCAATACACAGCACCAATACCAGACCTGACTTTCTTTTGCCCTCCTTTTTCATTGGCGAACGGCAAGACAAAAGTCAACGGCAATTTCAGGATCATTACCTTGCTCGTGGCGAGAGATGAAGCGCTTCCAAGCGGCGTGCGCATATGCAGGGTCTGCTGGCAGCATCATTGTTTGTGCCAGTACCACATAAATGCGAAAAGTCATACGCTGAGGCGGAGCGCTGCTGACAAGAGAAGCAATAACAGATATAAATACCGGTAGAGGCCATAGCCCCAAGGAGTTATAGTGGGCATGGCGAAAGTTGTTTGGCGATCGGGCAGCCGAAATCATGAAGGGAGTCCGGAAATAGCTACAGGTTCCAGTCTTTGCAAGCAAAGGGATCGCTTGATCATGAAGCGCCTGTCCATAGCTCTGGCCTTGGCGCTCGTGTTGTCGTTTGGCCTGTGTGGGGCGTTCTCCGGCTCCTCCATACTGCCGGCGGGTATCCGGGCCCATGCTTCCGAGCCCACGTTCAGCGAGATCGCCGTGCCTGCTTATGGCGACTTTCGCGAGATCCCCGGCGTCACCGACGAGGAGGCCGCGGCGGTCGACGCGTTAATCGCCAAGTACCGGGAAACCGGCTTCTCCTACGGCATGTTCGAGGGTACCAGCGAGTCCTACTTGCGCGCCGATGGAACGATCGGCGGCTATACCTCGCTGTTCTGTGACTTCATGACCAGGCTGTTCGGCATTGAGTTCAGGCCCGAGCTCCACGAGTGGGACACGCTGATGGCGGGTTTGCAGGACGGGACCATCGACTTCACCGGCGAGCTGACCGTGACGCCGGAACGCAAAAAAAACCTCTACATGACCAGCACGATGACCGAGCGGGAGATCGTCGCCTATCGTCTGGAGGGCAGTTTGAGCCTGGGCGAGATCGCCAAAAATCGCCCATTGAAGTATGTCTTCCTTGCTGGCAGCACTACCGCCGGCCCAATTCTGGAGAATTCGCAATATCCCATTGAGGCGATCTACGCCGGGTCGATGGCCGAGGCCGCTGAGATGGTCTACGGCGGCGAGGTGGATGCTTTCCTGGCCGAGGAACACGGTCGCGGGAACATGCCTCCCGGCATGTATGACGAGAGGATCTTCCCGGCTGTCTACTCGCCCTGCTCTTTCTCCACAGCTAAAGCCGAACTGGCCGCGGTCATCACGGTGATGGACAAGTTCCTGGCCGCGGACGGTCTGCGCGACTTGGTGCAACTCTATAATCAGGGCAACCTGGAGTTCGCCAAGGATCGGCTGTACTCCCGGTTCACGCAGGAGGAGCGCGACTATCTGGCGGAACACGGCGAGAACGGCACGGCGATCAGGATGAGCGCCGAGAAGGACAACTACCCGATCAGCTTCTATAACAGCCATGAGGCGCAGTGGCAGGGCATCGCCATCTCGGTGCTCGACGAGATCTGCGACTTCACAGGGATGCGTTATGAGATCGTCGGTACGCCGAATGACGAGTGGAAGGACATTTTTGCCAGGCTGGAATGCGGCGATGCCGACATGGTTAGCGAACTGATGCGCACCAATGAACGTGAAGGCCGCTTCCTCTGGGCGGATGAGCCTTTCGTCGAGGACAACTACTCCCTGATCTCGCTGCAGGAGACCGACGACATCGTCATCAACCAGGTGCTCTATTCGCGCATCGGCGTGTTGCAGGACAGCGCCTACCACGACTTTCTGCTCAAGTGGTTCCCCGACCACCAGCAACTGGTCTACTGCACGAACGTCACCGACGCCTTCAACAAGCTCAGGAACCACGACGTCGATTTCATCATCGCCTCGCGCAACACGCTGCTCAACGCCAGCAATTTCCTCGAGGACCCGAGCTTCAAGAATAACCTGGTCTTCGACTTCACCTTCGGCTCCTACTATGGTTTTTACAAGGAGGATACGCTGCTGCAGTCGATCGTCAGCAAGGCCCAGAAGTTTGTGGATACGGGAACGATCGCCAGCCGCTGGACCTCGCGGGTGTTCGATTATCGCGTTAAGCTGGCGCAGCAGCAGATGCTCTACCTGGGTGGCCTCTCGGCTTTGTTTGCCATAATCATCCTGCTGCTGGTCGTCCAGTTCTGGCGCAAGCGCACCATGAACAAGGTGCTGGAACAGACGGTGCGCTCGCGCACCGCCGCCTTGGTGGTGCAGACCGAGGCGGCGGAGGTGGCCTCGCGCGCCAAGGGCGATTTTCTCTCGCGTATGAGCCACGAGATCCGCACGCCCTTGAACGCCATCATCGGCATGGCGCAGATCGCCAAGAAGAACGCCCTGGTCGAGTCGCCCAGGACGGCTGCCGCCATCGACGAGATGCTGCGCGCCTCCGGGCACCTGCTCAACCTGCTCAACGACGTTCTGGATATGAGCAAGATCGAGGCCGGCAAGCTGACGCTGAACCTGGAGCCCTTCGCTTTCGCCACCATCATGCTCGACGTCAGGAGCATTATCGGCCAGCGCTGCGCGGAGAAGGGGATCGCTTTCGTTGCGGACATTGATGCCGCTGGCGACCTGACGGTTGTCGGCGACTGCCTGCACCTCAAGCAGGTACTGATCAACCTCCTGGGCAACTCGGTGAAGTTCACCGAGCCAGGCGGCGAGGTGAAGCTGACGGTCGCGACGGTAGCGGCTGGCGATAAAGCTGTCACTTTAAGCTTCACAGTCAGCGACAG
The DNA here is from genome assembly GCA_031264465.1 of Deltaproteobacteria bacterium. Lineage (GTDB taxonomy): Bacteria > Desulfobacterota > Desulfovibrionia > Desulfovibrionales > Desulfovibrionaceae > WRHT01. The sequence goes on from JAISDX010000139.1 coordinate 33,505, forward strand.
CGGCATCGGCATGACCGAAGAGCAGATGAACAAGCTCTTCATCCCCTTCGAGCAGGCGGACAGCAGCATCTCCTCGCGCTTTGGCGGCACCGGCCTGGGCCTGGTCATCAGCCAGAACCTGGTGCAGGCGATGGGCGGCAAGATCGAGGTTTCCAGCGAACTGGGCTCCGGCTCGATTTTCTTCTTCACCATCACACTGGAGAAAGGCAAGCTGCAGCAGCCAGCCGGCGCTACCGAGGACCTGGATGCGCCAAGGAACTCGAGCGGCCGCCGTATCCTCCTGGTTGAGGACGTCGAGGTGAACCGGCTAATCCTTAAAGATCTGCTGGCCGACACCAACGTCAGCATCGACGAGGCCGAAGACGGCGAAGCCGGAGTCGCCGCCTTCGCCTCCAAGCCCGAGAGTCACTATGACATCATCTTGATGGACGTCATGATGCCCAAACTGGACGGCTACGAGGCCACCCGCCGCATCCGCGCCCTCCCGCGACTCGACGCCGCCCGGATCCCCATAGTGGCCATGACCGCCAACGCCTACAACGAGGATATCCTAAAAGCCCGCGAAGCCGGCATGAACGCCCATATCGCCAAACCCATCAACATCAACGAGGTGGTTCGGAAGATCGACGGCTATCTCTGAGGAATGGCGGGTCAGAGCCATGAAAAATAGCCTTCCCTGAGCATGGGGCATGCGGTCAATTCAAATCTGTTCTTATCGTACCTTATAAGGCCTTCCGTTTGCATTGCGCCAATCTCGCGAGACAGAGCGCTGCGGTCAACGCATAAATAATCCGCAAGTTCCTGCCTGTTGAAGGGGATTTTAACTGTGGTACTTTTGGCAAGCATCGCTTGCGCTGACAGAAAGGAAAGCAGCTTCCCGCGAGTCGTCCGTTTGGAAAGATGCTCCATTTTCCTGGTCAGCAGAATATTTTTTTCAGCCAATATTCGCATCATGTTCATAACCAGCCGGGTATGAAAACTACATGCGGATGAACAGGTCGTCACTATTTTCCGATAATCGATCAACAGAATCTCGCACGGCGCGGCGGCGACCACGCTGACCGGCAACGCGTCTTTTTCCGCGCAGGAAAATGCCTCTCCAAACAGGTTTCCAGGCTCGATATGGGCAAGTATCGTCCGGCGTCCCCAGAAATCCTCCTGCAACACCCGTACCTCGCCGGATAAAACAGCACCCACCGATGTCGCCTTGTCTCCAGCCAGAAAAACGAACTCGTCCTTGCGGTATCGACGCTTTACCACGTTCAGACAAACCAGCAGCGACTCCAGCCGGCTTTCTTCAATGCCCGCAAACAGCGGGCAGCCTTTCAATCTTTCGAACATTGTCACAAATTCTCCTCGTGTTGCAAATGCAACTACTATCGCCGCGTGAATATAGTACCCCAAGGTTACAAAACCAATGTTGAGAGAGTAAAAAAATGAGCCACCGAAAAGTAACCCTGGAGGATACAATGGAAAATATGTTTTGCTATCAGTGTGAGCAGACCGCCAGAGGAATCGGATGTACTGCCTCCGGCGTATGCGGTAAAAAACCGGATGTCGCGCACGAACAGGATGTGCTGACTTGCGAAATGATTGCTCTGGCCGAGATCATGCGGCAAAAAAACATGGAATGCGCCGAATGCGTTGATGTGATCTGTGATGGCTTGTTCACCACGATTACCAATGTCAACTTTGATACGGCGCGGCTTGCCGCAGTAATTGCGCAGGTAAGGGCCAAACAGGAAAAACTGGCCGGAGCGGCCGCGCCTTATTCGGGAATTGCCACGCTGTTCAAAAAAATTGTAGACAGGCGGCAAAGCGGAGAAATAACCGTCATGCCCGCGCGGGAACTCTTTCATGGCGACGAAAATATGATCTCGCTACGTTCCACCCTTCTGTTCGGCTTGCGCGGGATGGCGGCTTACATGCATCATGCTCGCGTATTGGGCAAACGCAGCCCGGAAGTGGATTCCTGGCTGGTCAAGGGCATGGCCGCTCTCGCGCACGAGCACTCTGTTGACGAATGGCTGAGGCTGTTGATGGAATTAGGGAGTGTAAACCTTACGTGCATGGCCCTGCTTGATGAAGCCAATACCGGCTTCTACGGCAATCCCGTGCCTACAGTCGTGCCGCTGAAGATTGAAAAGGGGCCGTTTCTTGTCGTTACCGGGCACGACCTGCACGATCTCAAAATGCTGCTTGAGCAAACGGACGGCAAAGGCGTCAACGTCTATACCCACAGCGAAATGCTCCCTGCCCACGGTTACCCCGAACTGAAAAAACACCCGCAACTCAAAGGCAACTTCGGCACGGCCTGGCAAAACCAGCAAAAGGAGTTCGAGAATATTCCCGCGCCTGTCCTGTACAGGACCAACTGCCTGATGCCGGTCAGGGACAGCTATGGCGACAGGGTGGCTTTCCGCTTATGGGTCATAAGCACATCCAGCAGTATTTCAGATTGAAAACGGATATCACCCGGATTCGGCATGGTCAATTTCGCCGGTAAGCGATAATGGCAAAATATTGTATACAATAAAATTACAATAATTACAATATATTGATAAATAGGTCAGCAATTTTTCAAAAATTGACATCAAACCCACACCTTCCCCGTACTATTCAATTTTTTCCCACCTGATACAGTACCGCAATTTACTGGAATTTTTTCATGCAGGAGTTGCGTTACCGATATGGCGCAAGCCAGACGCCCATACCCTAATTGTCCTCGTATTTTCAAGACGGCTCTGTACGCGGAAGCAAGCGTCTTTCCGCTTGTCTGCCGTACCGGCAAAGAGAAGACGCATTGCCTATGTAAACCATATATCCGTGACCGCATTCAGAAAAGAGAACCCATGAACCATATCCTGTCCCGCACCGTCAGGTGAAGTTTGAATTTTAAGCACGTTGTTCCCGCCATTGCCGCTGTGCGGCGAGGCGTCTAACCGAAACGAATGAAGGACATAGCATGTTGCATAATAAACGCATCTTCCGGTTTATTTTGTTTGTTTCTGCCATTTCCCGCCGTGTGTCCGCGCACTGAAAGCATTACTTCCGAGGTCTTGCGGGGCAGGTTCGATTGTCAAAGAATTTTAAAATGTAATCGTTTTAATCTTGGGGCTGTTTATGGACTCGTGCTGTCCACGCCTCATTTATAAAAACGATATCGTTTTAATGTCAAGTGGAAATTTAAAAAATCTGAAACTATTCAAATTTTATTTCCGCTTTTGACCTCTAGCGCCTTGACCTGTAGGTGATTTGTCTTGTTTGGATAAAACCCATTGGCGCGGTATAAGCCAATTATGGCCTAATTTCGTAGCGCCGGGAATTTGCATTTCAATGCACTTAAGCCTTAGATAAGAAGTATTGGCATACCCCAAGGCTTGCGCGGCTTGTGATAAGGTGAGGTATTCAGTTATATCTAACATATTAATACCTCAAGAGAATTAAGAAAGGAAAGGAGATTATTTAAGCAAGAAGGAAAACACGGCGATAATCAAGGCCGTTTGCCCTAGGGCGATACCAAAAACCCATTTAAGGATATCATGCTTGACATTCTGGATTTCAATACGAACGCTTTGGATTTCGAGATGCGTACCGTGAATATCTCCCTTGGTTGCCAAGTCGTTACGGGGTATCTCGTCATAATTTTTGATGATATCCTGCATGGCCTCAACCTGGACTTTCGCCTGTTCCTCGGGCACTCCAGCGGCCTTGAGTTTTTCAAAGTAGCCTAGAGTGTCAAAAGTTATGGCTGTCATAAGTATAAACTCCTTGCCTCATAGAGAATTAAACAAGATAGTGAATTTTGAGTGAGAGAAAGAGGCAATGCCGTTTTTATGATGTTAAGGACGTTTGTCATTCGGAACAAACTTCCAGATCAAAAAACCGGCAACCGCAATACCCAAGATATAAAGCCACATACCTAACATAATTACTCTCCTCCCTTCTCTCTCAGAACAACTAACACCGCGCCAACAATGGCCATTATAGTGGCTCCGCACAAGGCTTGTAACATAACAGCAGGCGTAATCATTGCTGCGGCAAGCAGGGCAGCCGATGCCGCCTGACACAAGCCGGAGACGTATTTCAAAAGCTCTTTTTTCATTCGTACTACCTAAATAACACTTGTTGCCCTTGCTGGCAATATAGGCGTTTGTTTGTAGGTTCATTTATTCGCCACCTTTCCTTGGCGGCAAGGTCGTTTGATCTCGCTATAGTCAGTCCCGCATACCTGCAGCCGGTAGTAGGTAAGGACTGGGTTATTTTCAATGAGCCGTTAGAGGGTTTATGGGCTTGCCTGGTTCGTTCGTCGTGGCCTTTTGCCCTTCGCTTGATTTTTATATTTCCGAAAATGAAAATATTATTAATATGAAATTATATCAAAAATGAAAAATGATTGATAATAAATATAAAGAAGAACAAATACAGACTATTAGCTATAGAAAAATATTCAGAAGCCTGCTAAAACGCACAACGCCGGTTGATTGCAGCCAGGATAGGCCGCCGGAAGATTACAAATCTATAGTTAACCCAAGCCAGAGAGGACTCAGAGCGGGCTGGAC
>JAISDX010000010.1 GCA_031264465.1 Deltaproteobacteria bacterium
CTAGAGCATGGTGCCCGGGTCGATATCCAGTGAAACCCGGAAATGCCCAGACGGAACATGTTCCAGAGCGGCATAAACGCCGCGTATGGCTTTCCAGTCCTGGCCCTTGAGCAGGTATTGGTAGCGCAGGCGGCCTTCGCGCATCGGGTGCGGGGCCGGGGCCGGGCCCAGCACTTCCACGCCCAGGTTCTGGCCGGCGGCCTTGAGTTTGCGGCTCAGTTCAGCCAGACGGGCGGGCCCTTCCGCCCAGGCCGGGGGAAAGCTCAGGCGCACCAGGGCCAGGCGCACGAAGGGCGGGTAGCGGCGTAACTCGCGCCGGGCCAGTTCCTGGCGGTAAAAGCCTTCGTAGTCGTTGTTCTTGACGTATTCCCAGCAGTAATGGCCCGGGTCGCGGGTCTGGATGATCACCCGCCCCGGCAGCTCGCCGCGCCCGGAGCGGCCCGAGGCCTGCACCAGCAATTGGAAAGTGCGCTCGGCCGCGTTGTAGTCCGGAATGTTCAGGCCTTGGTCGCCGTCCGCCAGGATGGCCAAGGTGACGCGCGGGAAGTGGTGTCCCTTGGAAAGCATCTGGGTACCCAGCAAAACCTCGGCTTCGCCGCGTCCGAAGGCGCTCAGGATGTTTTCCATGTCGCCGGGCCGGCCGGTACTGTCCCGATCCAGGCGCAGCACGCGCGCGCCCGGCGGCAAAAAGCTTTGCAGGCGCTCCTCCAGCTTTTCCGTGCCCTCGCCCAGCGGCAGAAAGCGGGTGGACTTGCAGGTGGCGCAGGGCGAAGGGAAAGGCTGGGAAAAGCCGCAATAATGGCAGACCAGCTTTTCCCTTTTCTTGTGGTAGGTCAGGGAAATTTCACAGTTGGGGCAGCGCGCCGAAGTGCCGCATTCCAGGCAATACATGGCCGGGGCGTAGCCGCGCCGGTTCAGCAGGATCATCGCCTGCTCGCCCCGGGCCAGGCAGTCCCGGAGCGCCCGGGCGCTCTCGGGCGCCAGGAGCCCGCTGGTGGAGGAAGCCCCGGCGCCAAGCGGCGCCAGGCTCACCCGCGGCAACTCTCCGCCGCCCACCCGGCCGCTCAGGCGGTGCATCCGGATGCGCCCCTGTTCGGCGGCGTAGAACGTCTTCACATCCGGCGTGGCCGAACCCAGCACCAGGGGAGCGCCATACTGCCCGGAGCGGAACCAGGCCAGGTCCTTGGCCTGGTAGTACAGCCGTTCATCCTGCTTGAACGACGAATCGTGCTCCTCGTCCAGAATCAGCGCGCCCAGGTTGGGTATTTCCAGAAACAGGGCCGAGCGCGTGCCCAGCACCAGAGCCGGGGCGCGCCCGGCCGACCTGTGCGCAAGGTCGCGAAAGATGTTTTCCCGCAACGCCGCCGACTGGTAGCCGTGAAAGAAATACAGCGGCAGGCCGGGAAAGCGCTCTTGAATGTCGCGCCGCAATTTCAGGGCCAGGGCCACTTCCGGCACCAGCAGCAGGGCGGACTTGCCGCTCAGCAGGGTTTTGGCGCAAAGCTCGAGATAGACGGCGGTTTTTCCGCTGCCGGTCACGCCGTAGAGCAGGCGGGTGGCGGGTTTGCCTGCCCGCATCAGTTCTTCCAGGTCGGCCAGGGCGGCGCGCTGTTCCGGGTTCAGCTCAAAAGGCGGTGGACTTTCCAGAACAGGCCGGTATTGCCGGAGCCAAGCCGCGGCGTCGGGAAGATCGGCCGAAGAAGCGGCCGGGCTTTCGGCAAAGGGGTCTTCCTTGGCCAGAAGCCCCCTGGCCAGGAGCTGACGCAGGGACTGGGTATAGTCCGGCCCGAGCTCGCGCAGGATTTGCCTGCGCGAAACCCGCCCCCGGCCCTGGGAAAAAATGTACTCCAGGAGCGCGAGCTGCCGGCTGGCCGACGGGCGCAACGGCCAGGGCGGGGCCGCCCTGAGCCCGTAGATATCCAGGTCGGCCTCTTCGCCGCCCCGCAGCGCCTGGCCCTGCCCGGCCAGCCAAAGCGCGGCCAGCCTGGCCCGCGCGAGCCCGGACAGGGCCTGGAGCTCCGGCAGATCGAAATCCTCGGCCAGGCCGTTGTCAAAAAAACGCAGCCGCAGCCAGGATCTGCCGTTTTTCAGGATCCGCAGGCCGGGCGGCAGCATGCCGGCCAGCATCCGCCCTTCCGGCTGAGCCTGACGCAAGGCGAACTGGCGGGCGAAATCAAGATAGGCTTCGGAAAGGATCGGCTCCCGTTCCAAGGGCCAGACCACTTCCTTGAGAATAAAACCTTCCGGGTCCGCCGTGGCGGCTCTCCCGCGCCGCAACAGGACGGCCGAGCGCAGACCGCGCCCCAGCGGCACGGCCAGACGCAAACCGGCTTTCCAGAAATACTCGGGAAAGCCGGCCGGGAGCTGATAGCTCAAAGTGCCGAACGGCGGGCTGAGCAGCGCTACTTCAGCCCGCAAACTTGTACCGCTCACTCAAAACCGCCCATCAGCCGGATCGAGGCCAGGTGGTTCAGTTCCTCGGAAATGCCCACCACTTCCAGCGCTTCCTGCCCCCACACGGTCAGGCCGTGCTTTTCCATCCAGACGGCCTGGTGGGTTTTGGCGGCCTCGCCCACGGCTTCGGCCAGGTCGCGGCTGCCCGGCATAAGCGCGTCCACGTTGCCCACCAGGCTGCTCCAGCGCCCGCCCTCGAACAGCGGCATGCTGAGGCGCCCCTGCATGGTCAGGTCTGGCCGCCGCACGCCAAGGCCCAGCAGGTGCCCGGGGTGGGTGTGCAAAATCACCGTGGCCGCAGGCTGCTGGCGGTAAATTTCCAGGTGCATGGCCGCCTCGCTGGAAGGCCGGTGCCCGGAAATCAAGCCGCCGGTATTCAGATCCAACACGGCGAAATCGTGCGGCCCCAGGGCGAACTTCATGGTACCGCTGCTGGTGACCAGGCACTGCGAGCCCAGGCGCAGGCTAGCGTTGCCGTTGAAAGCGGGCAGAAGCCCGGCGGCGTGGCCCAGGGCGCACATTTTGACGAGCCTGTTCTTGGCGCTTTCCAGTTCCAGGTCCACCCGGTTGCCGGGACGCCCGGAGCGTTTGATGTCCAGCACCGGCGTGCCGTCCCGCACCAGGAGCGCGGAAAGGCGCACCAGGGCGGTGGCCGATTGCCGTTCAACGCCGGTGATAAAAGCTTCACTGATGGATATGGGGTTTGGCCGCGCCTCCTGGCAGGAAGAAAAAACGCCTCCGGCCGGGGCGCATTGGAGCACTTCGCGTTCGGCCAGATGGCTCCAGGTGACCAGGGTTATTTTATGCCCGGCTTCCAGGCCGTCCAGGCCGGGAGCGAAATCCGGCAGGATTTCCAGCACCGCTTCCGGGGCTTTTTCCAGGTCGGTCAGGTCGTCGTCGTTTTGCAGCGAAGAGCGCACCCAGCCGATTACCGAAAGCTGCAGGCCGGAACCGCCGGAAACAGTCCCCCTGTCCCCGCTGAAAGTTTCCAGCATGGTGTCGAAAGTAGCGCCGTAATAAGCGTCGCGCTTGAAAAAAGAAACAGATTCCTCCGCGCGTTCCGGCGTGTTGGGATCCGGGGCGGAAGCGCCGGTTTTATCGCTTTCGGACATATGTGCCTCGTACTGTGTTTACAAGTATGATAATTCACCTGGAAAAGTGATCGAAACCGTCTCCCGGGAGCATATCACCAATGTCTTTCCCACGCCAGCGTATACCGGGAGCGGCCGAGACCCGCCCCAACACCAGGAGCGACGCCGGCTGCCCCGCTTCCCGCTCCGCTTCCGCAACCAGGGCGGGCAGCAGGCCCGGGACGCAGGCGCAAAGCAGGCCGTACTCGTCGCCGCCTTCAAGCGCCGGGGCCAGGCCCGCGCCGTCTTCGCGCACCCGCCAAGCCCGCAGCACCTCAGGGTGGAGCGCGGCGGCCGGAAAATCCAGATCGGCGCCCAACGGGATGTGCTGTCGGCCAGGCTGTTGACCATGCCGCGCCTTGGCAACGGCCTCAAGACGTCGGTAGCCGTCCAGCAGGCGAGGCAGGTCGCGCCGCAGTCCGTCGGAAACGTCCATGACTTTCAGCGGCGGGAGCGCAAGCTTGTGATCGTCCTGAAAAGCGGCGGCCAGCAGGGCGAAGCGCCACCCGGCCGCAAGCTGGGGACGCGGTTTCAGCAAGGCCGCGCAAGCCGCCGGGCAATCCCGCAAAGCCGCCCGGCCGCCCTTTTCCAGCACCTCCAGGCCCAGGCGGGCCAGACCCAGTCCGGAAGCCGGCCTGGAAGCGGCGGCCCCTTCCACCTGACTGAGGAAAAAAATAACATCGCCCTCGACCGCGCCCCGGCGCAAAAAGGGCACGACCCGGCCGGAGTGATCCCGCGCCGCGCCCCCCCAAACCGTGATGCTGAAGCCGAGCTTGTCACCCACGGTAATGTCGCCGCCGCTCAGGGGGATGTCATGCGCGGCGGCCAACGCCGCCATGCCGCGAAACAAGCCTTCCAGCGCCGCGAGCGGCAGGTCGCGCGGGCAGATGAAGCCCAGGGAAAAACCCAGCGGCACGGCCCCGGCGGCGGCAAGATCGCTCAGGTTCACGGCCAGGACCTTGTGCCCGATTTCCTCGGGGCTGAAGTAGGAACTGCGGAAATGGACGTCGTCCAGGGAAAGGTCCGTGGACAGGGCCAGGGGAGAGGCGGAAGCAAATTCGGCGCAGTCGTCGCCCCGCCCCAGCAACAGCGAAGGGTGGCGGCGCGGGAAAAAGGCGTCGATCACGGCGAGGATCTGATCTTCGGATTGTATTGACATATTGCGGTCAGTTTTCCATGTTAAGATAAGCGCCCATGATGATCTTGAGGCCGAAGCCGGTGAAATTGACCTGATACTTGTCCGGGGCGATGAATTTGACGATTTTGCCCCGGCCGAACACCTTGTGCGTGCAGTAGCCGCAAGCGGCTTTTTCTTCGGTCGGAAATGGGGCCGGAAGCGGGGCCGGCTCGGTCCCGGCCGGCGCCCGCCCCGGGCCGCCGCCGAAAGCGCCGCGCCGCACCCAGTTGCCGCCGAACGATTCCTGCCACTCGGTGTACAGCGAAGGCGCCAGTTCGCGCACAAAGGGGCTGGGCTCGGCGCTGACGTTGCCGCCGGCCTTGCGGTCGTAGAGAGAACCCGGCACGAACAGCCCAAGATAATCTTTGGCCCGGGTGCAGGCCACGTACATGAGGCGGCGTTCCTCTTCATATTCTTCGTCCCGCAGCATGGCGTGACGCGAAGGAAAACGGTCCGTTACCAGGTCCAGAATCAGCACCGCCCCCCATTCCAGCCCCTTGGCCGAATGGATGGTGGAAAGGGTTACGCAGTCGCGCGCGTCGTCCTTGGTCAGCGGGTCGTCCAGCGAGAGGTCGGAAATAAGCAGATCCAAGTGCTGGTAGGGCGCGGCAAGGTGCGTGAGTTCGTCCAGGCCGAGGCGCCGCCGGGGGTAGTCTTCCGGGTAGAGGGCCTCCAGGCTGGGCTGGTAATGCTCCACAATCTTTTCCAGCAGCAAGCCGGGACTGAGCTCCAGGTCGCGCTGCCGGGTGATGAAATCGAGGTGGCGGGTGAGTTCCGGGTGCTTGGCGCAGGCTTTTTCCAGCACTTTGGCCTCGCCGCGCTGCATGGCTTGGTGGAACTTGAGGGCGGTCTTGGGACCGATGCCTTTCACCAGGTCGCAGACGCGCTGAAAAGCGCTGAGGTCGAGCGGATTCAAAACCAGGCGGGCGAAGCTGATCACGTCCTTGATGTGCGCCGCCTCCACGTAGCGCAGACCGCCGTATTTGCGGAACTTGATTCCAAGCTTGTTGAGCTCCACTTCCACCGGGTATGACTGGTAGCCGGCCCGGAAAAGCACGGCGATTTCCCTGGCCGGGTAACGGCCCAGCAACTCGGACACCTTGGCCCCCACTTCCTTGCCCTGGCTCAGGTCGGAAAGCGGGCGCAGCAGTTGGGGAAGGTCCCCGCCCTGGCGGCGGGTGAACAAGTGTTTGCGGAAGCCCTGGGCCGCGTGGTCCAGGATGCTGTTGCCCAGGTCCAGCACCGGCTGGGTGGAACGGTAATTTTCCTCCAGGCGGATCAGTTTCGCGCCCGGGCAGGTTTGGGGAAAGTTCAGGATATTATTAACATTGGCCCCGCGAAAGGCATAAATGGACTGGGCGTCGTCACCCACGGCCATGATGTTGCCGCTGCCCGGCATGGCGCCGGGCGCTTCCCTGAGCCCGCTTCCGGCGCAGCCGGGTATCCCGGCAATCAGCGCGGTAATGCGGGCCTGCACCAGGTTGGTGTCCTGGAACTCGTCCACCATGATGTACTGGTGCCGGCGGCGGCAGTAATTCAGGGCTTCGGTGTTGCCGCCGAGCAGCTTTTCAAATTCAAAAAGCAGGTCGTCGTAATCCAGGAGCGAGCGTTCCCGCTTGATGCGGGCGTAGCTTTCGCCCATATGGCGCATGGTTTCGGCGTGCGGCAGCAGGTGGGCCGAGTCGCGGCGCAAAATTTCCTCCAGGTCCTGCTCGCGGTTGCGGCTTTTGCTGAGCAGTCCCTGAATGGCCTGGTTACGCGGGAAAGAGCGGTCGCCCTTGCCGGCTTTGAGGTCTTCGCGGCACTGCTGCAAAATGGACAGGCTGTCGCTGGAATCCATGACCGTGGCCGGCCGCTCGTAGCCCTCCGGCTTGAACAGGCGCAGCACCGAATAGGCGAAAGAGTGGAACGTGCCGCCCTGGACCGAAGCCAGGGCGTACCCGCCGTCATGCAAGTCGCTGTCTTGAAACAGCACCCGCCGGGCCCGCTCCAGCATTTCGTTGGCGGCCTTGCGGGTAAAGGTGAGCAACAGGATGGAAGAAGCGGGAATGCCGCTCTGCACCATGTTGGCCAGGCGGTAGACGATGGTTCGGGTTTTGCCGCTGCCCGCCCCGGCAATGACCAGCACCGGCCCGGCGAGCGAGCTCACGGCTTCGTACTGGGCGGCGTTCAACTCCTCTTTGAAGTCGATCACGCCGCTTATTTCCTTTTCCGCCCGTCAGCCCAGGCGTAGAGGTCCTGCGCCTCTTCGCTGTCCGGCAAAGCGCGCAGCAGACGTATGGCCACATCGTAGGCCTTGTCGCGCTTGCCCCAGGCCCGGTAGAGGTTGCCCAGGTTCAGCAGGGTGTTGGGATGCTGACCAAAGCGCTTGAGCGCCGTCACATACAGGCTTTCCGCCTTGTCCCATTCGCGCAGTTCGGTGTAAGCTTTGACCAAGCAGGAATAAGCCAGGCTGTCCTTGGGGAACTTCTCCACGGCTTCTTCCAGAAATTCCACAGCCTCGAACAGGTATTTGTGCTCCAGCAGCACGCCGCCGATCCTGGTGAGCACGCCCGGCTCGTGGCCGTACTCCTCGCCCAGGCGGCGCAAAATGGCCCGGCCTTTGGGAGCCTGCCCCTCGGCCAGGCAGGCCGTGCCCTTTTCCCAGTAGTTGTCCCGGCGCATTTCGGCAGTGTCGCCCGCGATCAGGGAAATTTCCTCTTCCTGATCCTTCAGGACTTTGAGGATCACGCGCAACATATTGGAAAGAGCTTCCTCTTCGCCGAGGCTGTAACGGATGGTCGTGGCCTTTCCCTTGGAAACGGCCTTGAGAAAATTATGAACGGTAGGGTGGCGGCTTAAGTCGTCCACGCATTCCCGCAAATGAATTTCCGTTTCGTAACGGGCCTTGCCGATAATTTTTTTGGGCTGAAACATCTCCACGGCCACCAGCAGCGCTTCCAGGGCGCGTAAAACTTCGTTGCGCTTGAGGAAGCCCCTGGCCCGGGCGATATTCTGCGTTACCATGGCCGGCGCTGTAAAAAGATCGTTAGTCAAAACCTGTACCTCTCAAGCTGTCGTTATCAAACAATATAGAACAGCTTTACTCCGAAAATGCAACCCGTTGTAACGGCAGGCAAAACCCCGCTCAGCGCCAGCTTTGCCCGACAAGTTCCCGGTGGGCCACAAGCGCGTCCAGCACCGCCGGCGGCGTCCAGAAATCCAGCCGGCGCCCTTCCAGCCAGCGCCGCCGCAGCATGGAGGCGTTTATATCCAGGCGGGGCAGCGGCAGGTAGAGAAGACGTCCGGCCCGGTCCGCGTCGTTCACCTTGAAGCAGACCCGGGCGGCTGTAAAAGCCCAGCCCGGCCCGGCGGCGCAAGGCTCGGCCCGGGGCCAGAAGCGCCGCACCGCGGCGGAAAAATCGGCCTCTTCAATGCCCTGGCGGGGCAGGATGAGCAGGTTGGCCAGCTCCGGCAGGCGCTGCCAGTCCTTCCAGGTAGCCAGGCCGGCAAAATCTTCCGAGCCCATCATGAAATACAGTTCGGCCCGCGGGTAAAGCTCGCGGTAGCGGGCCAAGGTGACCGCCGTGTACGAAGGCTCCGGGCGCTCGGCTTCCAATGTGCTGATATGAAAGGCCGGAAAAGCCGTGCAGGCCGCGCGCAAAAGCTCGACACGCAACTCGAAGGGCAGCAAGCTTGCGTTCGGCTTGTGAGGCGGGTTGGCCGTGGGGATGAAATCCAGGCGGTCCGGGCGCAGGCTTTCCCACATTTCCACGGCCAGGCGCAAGTGCCCGTTGTGCACCGGGTTAAAGCTGCCCCCGAACAGGGCGATGCTTGCAAGGTTGGTTTGCGCCACCGTGGCTCCGTTTCCGGCCGGGCCGGATCTTGAAGGGCGCGGCGCAACCGCCCGCCCCTTTGAAAATAATGTAATACGACAAACTGATCGAATGTATTATTATAGTCATTTATCGGCGAATCTGGCAAGCGCACCCGCATCCGTGTGACAATCAATTGAATTATCCATAGCTTACATTAAACCATACGGAACTAATTTAAAGATTGAATACTAATTGCTGCGAATACTGTGGAAAAGCTGGTCATTGGTTACCAAAAGGTACGCAAGGTTACAAAATAGTGCATTGCTGTCCGGTTAAGAAGCTTAACTCATTGGAATTACTGAATCAGAATTGCTCATGTCTGTTCGATCTCAAGCCATATACAATATACTAACTTCCTTGATTATTTTCAGAGAGTCAGGCGCAAGTTAGCCGGACAACAATGAAAATAGTGCGTACTTGCGAAAAATAAAATTGATGGTTTATTTTACCACGGCAGCTGCAACTGGCAAGAATGAACCATATGTATCTGAGTCTACATGTTCAGCAACGGCTAACAGTTTGAAAAAGGAATTACTATGTCCAGCACCGCAGTACACGGCCTGAAAGGCATTTTTGAAATGGTTTTTAACGGTACAGAGCAATTCATAGAGGTATGTCCTGAACATATTTGGGAGAAAAAATTTGGCGGATGGCCCATATGGCAGCACGTCTACCACGCGCTGACTATTACCGGGTTGTTCGCTCTGGAATCGGCCGAAACGCCGGTATCGGCTCCCATGCCGATGGAAGTGGCTATGTTCGCATCAACACCGGACGCCGTATGGAAAAAAGGCGACGCCAAAATCTATGCGGCAAATAAAAAAACTGAGGTTGGTGTCTATTTAGCAAAACTTAATGATGCGAACCTTGCTTCAAAAAATACCGGAGTTTCTCAGCGCTTTGACAAAGAAATGCTCCAGTCGTCTGTTTCCGCGTTAATGATCGGACATTTGTTTTATCATCTCGGCGTTTGTGACTCGGCCCTGCGAGAAGAAGGGCTTCAAGGCATATTATAGTGGGTACGGGTAAAGATTTTGGCCGGATTGCCCTGATTCCGCCAAAATCTTTGCCCGGCTGATACCGCAGACTTTGCCTCTTGTGCAGCGAAGAAAACCCGGACATCTGCCACAGGCGGGTGCTCGCCGACTTGCTGAAAAGCGTGGACAAGAAAATATCGATAATACATCTTTAAGGATTTCAAAATAACGCAAAATTTTAGGCTCTAGTTGCGAAAACTGTTGAGATACTGCGTTCACATTGAAATTATTGATAGTTACAACATTCCATGGAAGTGTTGAAAATCAAGTAAGTCCCGCTTAGAGCTGGAAAACCCAATATGAAAAGCAACTAGAGCCAAATTTTATCGGAGAGAACGCGGAAGTGGTCTTGTCCCCAAAAATGACGGCAAATACTCATGAATGATGCCTGCTCATTCCCCATTTTTCCGCTGCGTGCTTGAATAATAGGGAACGCATTGAAAGCACGAAGTACAATGGGCCTTCTGGATACGATCCTCTTCCAGGCCCCAGCGCCGCATTTCTTTGAACAGCGGAAAAATGCTGAGTCCCATGTCGCTGATGGAGTACTCAACGCGCGGCGGAATTTCCGGGAACACCGTCCGCACGATCAGTCCATTAGCTTCCAACTCCCGTAATTGCTGGGTGAGCATTTTTGTGCTCACAGCGGAAATACGTATGTTCAACTGGTTGAAGCGCACCGGGCCTTGCGAAATTTCCTTGAGAATCCGGATCTTCCATTTGCCGTTTATAACGGCAAGTGTTGTTTCAATCAGGCATTTCCCTTCCATTTTTCCTCCAGCGTAAATCATTAAACAGATAGTTTCGATTCAGGAGCCGCAAGCTAGGCCAGCCATTCAGCGGAAGAATTCTTTTTTTCCCATTACTTACCTTTGAATATATTGAGTTACAAAATAGTTTCTGCTTGAATAAAATAAACTTATGGGCTTATTGTAAACCGAGAAGTCGTAAATCGCAATCGGCGATGAAGCACAGTGCGCCCGCACTCGGCAATATTCGTTAAAGCCGCGCTAAAACGTGCACTCCGCTTTGACATTTGGCCTGCCGCAGCGTAAGAATTGATGGTTGAAAGAGTGAGCGCGAGCCGCTATAACGGCAGGCCAGAGCGTTATCATTCACAAAAATTCCGCAACAGCCCCCGGCAAATACACACCGGCAAGGAGCCGCATTACATGTCGCAAAAAAAAACCGCTTCCCTGATTGATTCCATCCAGTCTGAAGTCTCAAAAGAAGCCTCGCCCTTTCTGGATTTTCTGATTCTCAACTCCAAAAAGCTCATCGCCGCGGCCGTGGTGCTGGCCGTGGCCGCCATCGGTTACGGGAGCTGGAGCGTTTATCAGGCGGAACAGTTTGGGGACGCCCGCGAAGCCTTGGGCATGATCCTGGCCCAGCCCGACAGTGACGAGCGCTTTGATTCGCTCAAGAAATTCAGCGCCGCAGCCCACGCCGGCGTCAAACCGGCGGCCCTGCTGGCCCTGGCCCAGGGCGCGGAAGATCGCGGCGACTACACTCTGGCGGCCGCAAGCTGGGCCGAGGTGGCCGCTCTTACCGGCGACCCCATGCGGGCCACCGCCCGGATGGCGGAAGCAAACGCCATGGAAAAACAGGGGAAAAAGGAAGAGGCTCTGGAACTCCTGAACGGACTGACCAGGGACATGCCACAGGAATTCACGCCGGCCCTGCAAAGCGATATTTCCGAACTGGCTGAAGAATTGGGCAAGCTGGACGTGGCCATTGCCGCCTGCGAGAGCATGCTTGCCGCCGCCGAGCCCAACACCGACAAAACTTACTGGCAACAACGCCTGACATACCTTCGCGCCAAGCAGGGCGCGTTAAACCAAGGAGACTGGAGATGAGAATGCTACCTGAAAGAATTCAGCCCGAAACTACCCTGGCCCTGGCCATCGACTTCCAGGAAAAACTGGTCCCGGCAATGGAAAACAGCTACTGGGTGGTGGAAAACTCCAAAGTCCTGCTGGCCGGCCTGGAAATACTGGGCGTGCCGGTCATCGCCACCCGCCAGTACCCCGAGGGCCTGGGCGACATCGTTCCCGGCATCAAGGCGGTAATCGGCAAAGCCACGGTCATGGACAAGACGACCTTCAGTTGCTACGCCGACCCGGCCCTCAAGGAAGCCATTGACAAAAGCGGCCGCAAGAACATCATCCTCTGCGGCGTGGAAGCGCATGTTTGCGTGCTTCAGACCTGTTCCGACCTGTTGACGGCCGGTTATCAGCCCTATTTTGTGGCCGACTGCGTGGAGTCGCGCTGCAAGTACCGCAAGAAACTGGCCGTGCGCCGGATACTGCATGAACGGGCCACGCTCGGCACTTACGAAACCGCTTTGTTTGAACTGCTGGGCGGTTCTGAAAACCCGCATTTTAAAGCTATTTCCAAGCTTGTGAAATAAGGGATTTACCAGCCGGCCGCGAGCCCGTCACTCCTCGGGTCAGTAGCCCCCTGAATGAGCCCCTCGCGGTCGCGCACCAAGGCCCCGGCGTGCCCCATAACGTCGCTTTTAGCCGGGATAATTTCCACGTTATGCCCGGCCTGTCGTATTTTTTCGACCACGGCCGGGTCGAAGTCGGCCTCGAGCTTCAAGGTGGCGCTGTCTTTGCCCCAGGTGCGACCCAGCACCCAGCGCGGCTCGCTGATGCAGTTTTGCAGGTCTTCGCCCAGCCAAGCGTAGCGGCTGAACACCCAGGCCTGGGTTTGGGGCTGGCCTTCGCCGCCCATGCTGCCGTAAGGCATGACCCGGCCGTCGTCAAACACGGCCAGGGCCGGATTGAGAGTGTGAAAAGGACGCTTGCGCGGGCCGATGCAGTTGGGGTGCCCTGCTTCATGGGTAAAGCCCAGGCCCCGGTTATGCCAGGTAATGCCGGTATCCGGCAGCACCACGCCCGAGCCGAAACCGAAGTAAATACTCTGGATGCAGCTCACGGCCCGTCCGGCCGCGTCGATTACGCCAAACCAGATGGTGTCGCCGTCGCCGGGGCCGGCGCCCCAGGGGCGGGCTTGTTTCAGGTCCACGTCGGCGGACACGCGGGCCAAGATGGACGGTTCAAGCCAGTTCTGGGCGCTTTCCAGCATGTGCTCGCGGTCGGCCAGGTGGGCGTTGCGCCAGATCAGGGCCAGCTTGGTGCATTCCACCAGCGCGTGCAGCAATTCGAACTTGTCGCCGCCGTTGCCTGGCTCCAGGCCGCGCTCTTTGACCAGGGCGTCGTACAAGCCCAGGATCATCAGGGACGATACCCCCTGCGAGGGCGGCGGGCAGTTATAAAGGCGCGCGCCGCGCACCGTGGTGTGCAGCGGGGTTTGCATGACGGCCCGTTGCGCGCGCAGGTCTTCCAAAGTAAGGCTGGAGCCGGCTTTTTGCAGTTCGGCCGCGATATCCCGGGCCAGCTTGCCCCGGTAAAAACCGTCCAGCCCTTCCTGGATCAGGCGGCGCATGGTGCGGGCCAGGGCGGGCAACGTCTGGCGGGAATTCACGGCCGGCGGGAGCCCGCCTGTCAGGAACTGGCCGGCGAACCCGGGCTCGTTCTTGAAGCGCTCCAGATCCGAGGCAATCAGGGCCGCCTGCCCGGCGCTGACCGGGTAGCCGTGCTCGGCGTGGTAGATGGCGTCTTCCAGCAGGAGCGACAGCGGCAGGGGTTTGCTCCAGGCGGCGGCCATCTCCAGGGCCCTGGCCCAGCCGCCCACGGCGCCGGGACAAGTGAGCATGGTCTGCGGGCCGAAAAAGGCGAAATCCGCCGCGTCGGCTTTTTTCTTCACCTCGGCCAGGCGGACATTTTCGCCGGACAGGCCGGAGGCGTCAATGCACTGCACCCGCCCGGAGGCCGGATCGTATATGGTCCAGAAGGCGTCGCCGCCCAGGCCGGTCATATGCGGATACACCACGCACAAGGCCGCGGTGGTGGCAATGGCGGCCTCGACGGCGTTGCCGCCTTCGCGCAGCACGGCCAAGCCGGCCTGCGAAGCCAGGTGATGCGGCGAGGTCACCATGCCGCGATAGGCGTTCACGGTCTTAAGCATCGCGTACTCCTTACAGTTACGGCCAGTTGCCGGTTATTTTCCAGCTATTTTCGAACCGGGCGCAGCAGACAGATTTCCTTCTCCCTCACTTCGTCACCGGTATCGCGCACTTCGGAAACCAGGAGCAGACCGTCATCCAGAAAGCGCCCGCGGATTGTGGCAACGCGGTCCAGGCGCGCCTCAAAAATGCCGCCGGGGGCGACTTCCAGGGGAAAGTCCAGCGGGTCGAGCCGGGTGAAGCCGTCCGGGGCCTTTTCTCCGCGCTCGATCAGGCTCACGGAACAAGCGCCGGGAAAAGAGGCGTTCAGGTAAATATAGACTTCGGATATCCGCTCCAGCACCTCGCCATCCAGTTCGGAAATACGGGCGAGGGAATCCTCGACGCTCACTTCCCAGAGGCCGTTCAGGCGTTCCATACCGGAATCCGGCAGGCGCTTCTTCAGCACAAGGCCCGTCTCTTCGGCGCTCTTGATTTCGATGGTCTCCGCGTCCCGTACCGTGGCAACGCACACCCCTTCATCCAGGTAAACCACAAATCCGTTGAACTCGCCGGCTGGCAAGCGATAGGGCCTGACCCAGGCGCGCTCGAAGCCGTTGTCATAATAGATCAGCATTTCCGGGCTCTTGGCAAGCTGGACGAAACTTCCGGCTTCAAAATCCGGCAGGTTGGAGGATTCGACTTTCCAGGCGCCGGCCAGGTTGCGCACTTCCCGGTCGCCGGGATTGGTCCAGGGACGCTCCAGCACCAGGGCCAGGCCCTTGTAACGAAACAGCGCCCGCCCATTGCCCAGCACTTCAACTTCGTAAGTCTTCCCGCCGGCGGAGAGAACGTAACGGCCGCCATCGCTCCTGACATCGTCAAGGGCAAGCAGATGGTCGCCGTCCAGGCCGACGCTGAGCAGCGCGTGACCCTGCAGGTCGAAGTTGATATAATAGGCCATTTCGTCGTGGATAGCATCCACGGCCGCCTCGCCGCCCTGGTCCAGGTTGGCGGCCAGGGTGTCGTAATAATCCAGCTTCCAGGTCCCTTCCAGGCTGTTCTGGCCGGCATCTATCTCAACCCGGCCGCTCTTGCTCTTTTCCTCGCAGGCGGCCAGCAGCAGCAAGGCCAGCAAAAGCGCCAGCCAGCGCAAACGTTTAATACGCATATTTCCCCCCAAGTTTGTTTATCCGTATTTTTGACCTACGGGTTGCGGCAGTCGATCCCCGTCGCAAGGCCGCTGACAATCTCCAAACGCAAAGGATTTGGGTAAAGGCTGCTTAATGAGGATTTTTGTTTCCCGGCAAGCCCTGCTCAGGCAACCGAGTTCCGGGCGGAGCGAATTGTATCAAGACATACACGAGCTTCGCACGGGAGGAGCCTGACGCGGCCAGGGAGCAAAAAGACCATTAAGCTGCGCTTCCCTAGTCCATCACGCTGTGCACCATTTTGGCCGAGCGAATCACGATGGGAATGGTGGGCAGGCTGGTTTCGCCCGGGAGCCCGCCGCTCTTGGTGGGGCTGATCCGGATTTTTTCGACAACGTCCTGCCCGTTCACCACCTTGCCGAACACCGCGTAGCCCCAGCCCTGGGTGGTTTTGGCCTTGTAATCCAAAAATTTGTTGGTCTTGACGTTGATGAAAAACTGCACAGTGGCCGAGTGCGGGTAGCCGGTGCGGGCCATGGCCACGCTGTAGGTGACGTTTTTCAGGCCGTTGTCGGCTTCGTTGATAATGGGCGCGCGCAACGGGCCTTTTTCCTGCATGTCCGGCGTGTAGCCGCCGCCCTGAATCATGAAGTCGCTGATCACCCGGTGGAAAATGGTGCCGTTGTAAAAGCCTGATTCCACATATTGTTTGAAGTTGGCGCTGCTGACCGGGGCTTTGTCAAAATCAAGCTCGATATAAATATTCCCGAGGTTGGTCTCCAGCTTTACCAGGTTGCCGCCCGCAACGGCTCCGCCTGAAGCGCTTTGAGCGGCGGCCTCGCCCTGCCGCAGCGGGGTCAGGATCAGGCAGAACACGGCCGCCAGCACGGCCGCCAGTTTGGGAAGGGAACGGAAAAACTTGCTTTTCATAAACAACTCCAGGTTAATAACTGGGATTACGTTAGCAGAAACAAAAGCGCCAGGCAATTGGCGAACTGATTGTCACAGCGAAAATGGGCGCCAACCCCGAAGCATCTCCGCTTGTCTATTCCCGGCGCTACGTATAATCTGCCCGGCATGGGAGAAAACCAACCATACGATCTTGTCATTATAGGCGCCGGGCCGGCCGGGAGCACCCTGGCCCGCCTGCTGGGGCGCGACTGCCCCGACCTGCGACTCCTGCTTCTGGAAAAGCGCGCCCTGACCACAGACGACCGGCAAAAATGCTGCGGCGGCCTGCTGGCGCCGGACGCGGCAAAAATACTGAAACGCATGAAACTTACCCCGCCGGCCTCGCTTTTCCAGAGCAGACAGCCGCTCAAGGTGCGCGCCCTGGACCTGAAAAGCGGCCGCTCCTGTTCCTATCCCCGCCCTTACGGCAACCTGGATCGACTGGCTTTAGAGCGCTGGCTCGTGTCGCTCCTGCCGCCACAGGTCGAATTCCGGCCCGGCTGCGCCTGTCTGGGTTTCGGGCGACGCGGCGAAGGCTGGGAAATAAAGGTAAGCAACAACGAAACGCTGCGCTGCCGTCTGCTGGTCAGCGCCGAAGGCGCCGGCAGCCGGCTGCGCCGCTACCTGGAAAGCCAGAGCGGCGGCCAGGCCCGCCGCCGTGACCGGGCCCTCTACCTGGCCGTGCAGGATTCCTTCCCGGAAGAATGGCGCTCCAGCGAGCACACCGCCTTTTTCCACCCCGGCCTGACGGATTTTTACGGATGGGTCGTTCCCAAGCAGGGTGAAACGCTCCTCGGCCTGGCCATGCCGCTGGCGGCAAGCCGGCGCGGCGGCAAAACGCCCGGCCAGGTCATGGCGGAAGCGCGCGCCCTCCTGGCCCGGCAGGGCTACCATTTTGCTGCCGAACCGGCGCGCCGGGCCTGCCTGCTGCTCCGCCCCTGCGCAGACGACCTTTACCTGGGCGCCGGTGGAATTGACGGACTGGGGGGCGGGGCTTTATGCATCGGCGAGGCCGCCGGCTGGATCAGCCCCAGTTCGGCCGAGGGCTTCAGCTACGCCTTTGCCTCGGCCCGCGCCCTGGCCGGCGCCATCAGGCAGGAATACCAAAAAGGCCTGAAGGCGGACAACATCCTGGCCGGCTACCGCCGGGGCACCCGGTTGCTGCGCCTGAACATCGCCTGGAAGGGACTTAAAGCGCGCGTGATGTACTCGCCCTTTCTGCGGGCGCTGATCATGGCCAGCGGGGTGGGGGCGGAATAATGCCGTGATCCACACGCAAAAAAGCAAAAACGTTGCGGGCTGCCGCCTCAATCCGCCCAAGGGGGATGGTGGATTCCGGCATCGAAATAGCCTTGCTTTTTTTGTTTGCCGGGAATACGCTGACCACGGCTGTACGGGGGTGCAGGATGAGCCGCCTGGAGAAAGTAGGGCGAATGACGCGCGCCTGGAATTATTCTACATACGCGGATCTCGCATGGCGCTTTCCGGATTTGAGGGCATGTAACGGAATTCCTGAGTTGGCAACGGTAACAGGCAAGGATTTTTCATGCATTTCCAAACCAAGATCACCCTTCTCATCGTTTCGCTGGTCGTGTTGGCTGTGGGGGCCACCTCCTTCCTTTCCTACCGTCAAGCCTCGCTGGCCTTGGAAGCTTCCCTGGAAGGCAAAATGGAAGGCGAGGCCGTGGCACTCGCGGCTTCCACGAAAAACCTGGCCGAGCATGTGCAGCGCGATGCCACGCGCACGGCGCAGCGGCCCGATGTGGTCGGCTTTTTTGACGCCGTGCCGCCCACCGGCGCGCAGGTTGCCGCCACCTCCGCGCGGCTGAAGGAAATCTGCGACACCTATCCGGACATCCTGCGCATCGCCGTGTTTGACGACAAGGGCATTACGGTGGCTTCGTCCGAACCGGAGACTATCGGTTCGGATTTCAAGACCCGGCCCTACTACCAGCGCGCCTTTGCCGGAGAAATTTTCCTGGCCGCCCCGTTTCTGAGCGCCATCACCGGCCGGGGCGTGATCATCGGTTCCGCGCCCATCCGCCACAACGGCGTGATCAAGGGCGTGCTGGTATGCACCGTCTCACTGGACCGTTACTATGACAACTTTGTCGCGCCCATCAAGGTGGGCGGCGACGGCTACGGCTTCATCCTCAACGCCGCCGGCCAGGTGGTGGCGCACAAGGATCCCGCGAAGATCTTCGCCAAGGATCTGCCCGACGAATCCCTGTACAAGGAAATCGCGGCGGAAAAGAACGGCTCGCGCCAGGCGGATGACAGCGACGGCGTCGACACCCTGTTCGTTTACAAGACCGACGACCTTTCCGGCATTACCGTGGTCATCCACGCCGCTACCGCCGACGTTTTCAATGGCCTGCGCTCCATGCGCAACGTGTCGCTGCTGGTAAGCCTCATCGCCATGATCGTGGCCGTGATTGTGGGCCTGTTCAGCGCCCGGGCCATGGTGCTGCCGCTGAAAGCCGCCACACGTTTTGCCGAGGCCGTTTCCGGAGGCGACTTCAACGCCGACGTCAAGGTCGCCTCCAAGGACGAGGTCGGTTCGCTGGTCTCCGCGCTCAAGCACATGGTGGGCCAGCTCAAGGAACGCCTCGGCTTCACCCAGGGCATCATGCACGGCATAGTGGCTCCTTTCGCCGTGGCCGGTGTGAACGGCCGGATCAGCCACCTGAATTCCCAGATGATCGAATACTGGGGGCTCCAGGGCAAGCCTGAGGATTATTACGGCAAGACGGCGTCCGAGGTATTCAACGGCAAACCCGGCGAGGCCACGCCCTTGGATATGGTGCTTTCCAAGCGCGAACCGATCCTGGAAATGCCCATGGCCCAGATCAACGCGTGCAGCCGCAAGCTGTACATGCGAATTACCGCCTCGCCCTTGTGGGACCTGGACGGCAATTTGCTGGGCGCAAGCCTGCTTTTGACCGATGAGACCGGCCTGCGTGAACAGCAAGGCCGTATTCTGGCCCTGAACGAGCGTATCACCGTGTCGGTGAAAGAGGCGCATGGAATTTCCGGACAGCAGGCCGACGCCTTCCGCAGCCTGACCGACCAGCTCAACACCACCCAGGATGCCGCCGAAGCGCAGGAGGCGGCTTCGGAACAGACCATGAACAGCATGTCGGCCATGGGCGAAACTCTGGCCGAACTGGCCGGGAAGGCCAAGCGGACCACCGAGGAAACCCGCGCCACGCAGGAAAAGGCCAAGGAAGGCAGCCGTATTGTGGGTGAAACCGTGCAGTGCATCAACCAGGTGGCCGAGCACGCCGGGCACATGGCCTC